>CAVOMB010000018.1:0-7103 GCA_963696935.1 uncultured Thermoleophilia bacterium
GCGCCGTCGTTGATGCCGATGAGCGGGCGGCCGGTCTTGAGCGCCAGGTCTTGTACCTTGACGATCTTCTCGCCGTACACCTCGCCGAGGCTGCCGCCGAACACGGTGGCGTCTTGGCTGAAGATGCAGACGTCGCGGCCGTCGATGGTGCCGTAGCCGGTGACCACGCCGTCGCCCAGCGGCCGGTTCTCGGCCAGCCCGAAGTTGACGCTGCGGTGGCGGGCCAGCGCGTCGAGCTCGACGAAGGAGTCCTCGTCGAGCAGAGCCAGGATGCGCTCGCGGGCGGTCAGCTTGCCGCTGGCGTGGACCTCTCAATATTCCTGTCAATCGTGCATTTATCAATGTTTACAAGACCCTCTACAATCAAAAATGCGCCACCGCGAAGAGCATGATTGTCCAAGAAAGAACAATTGATCACCTCTAATAAAGCGTATTCAGCGTAGAGCCGAGAGTCGAACCTGGTCTGGCCATTTCCTGACATACAGTTGCTGATAAATAGTACTCTCTACTGGCTCAATGTGACCGCTCCATTGTCGTAGTTCGCACCATGGGTCACGACTATGCCATCCACGACAGTATGACTCGCCCCCGTAACCACCATGCGCTCATCCTCACCATCGAGAATCGTCTCATTGGAGAAGATATTCCGCGTCCATGTGGCCGGATGGAATCCGCCATAGAGATGAACCCAGGGCTTTAGTGAACTACCTCCTGCGGTAATCCCGGATATACGTCCCCGAGCTACCAGAATCGCGTGGGACAGCGGCCGCGCTGGGATCTGGAGGCCTCCTGGAGCGCTGTGTGGAAGAAGCTAACACTGCTGCCCGTGGGTGGCAACCCAGCTCGACGGAATCCTAGCGCTATGGTGCGCATGGATGCCGGTTCATTGAAGAAAGTGCACCGATTCGCTATACTTCGTGTTCATGAATCGCGAATCTGACACTCATCCCGAAAGTCAGCCATTCGTCCGTCTGGGCTCCCTGCCGCACGGCACGATAGAACTCGACGACGTCGATCGCCACATCATGAAGCTGTTGCGCCACGACGGACGCCTCAGCTACGCGCACATTGCGAGGACCGTCAGTCTGTCGGAGCCTACCATACGCAAGCGCATCGACCGGCTCGTGCACGCGGGCGCGATTATCAACGCGGCGCGCATCAATCCGGCGCCCATCGGATTCCCGATCGACGCCATGATCGGCATCCGGGTGGTGCGCGGCAGAGTCAAAGAGGTCGGCCGCGAGCTGGCGCAAATGGAGAACGTCGCCTACGTCGCCTACGTCGCCGGCAGCTTCGACATCATCATCGAGGCGTTCCTCCCCCACACCGAGGGTCTGTTCAAGTTCCTCAACGAGGACCTCGACCACATCGACGGCATCGCCAGCACGGAGACCTGGAACGTCCTACGCACCGAGAAGTTCTTCTACAACTGGGAAGGCGAGGACGTCGGCCTCGACCCCATCGACCCCAGCCACGGCAGCGACGGGGACGAGGCCGACCGCTCTTCGTGAGCCCCATCGCTCTGAGGTAGCGAAGGACCCCGCGGGGCCGATACTCGAGCGCTCTCGTCCCTCACGTCCGGGTACACCGCCGGGATAGCGCCACGAGGCGCGGACGAGATACGCTCACCGGAGCCAACAGCGCCGACCGGCGAGGATCTCCGACCGGTCGCGACGAAGCGCGGCCGACCGCCGCGCGCGGAAGGGAGCCGACATGGATGAAGCGACGTGCGCGAGCTGTCCGTGGTGGTCGCGGTTTCCGGAGCGTATCGAGTTCCGCATGGGTGAGGACGGCACGCAGCAGGAGCTGCGCTCCCCGAACGACAAGGGCGAGTGCCGCAAGTACCCGCCGCGGCCGCCGAGCGAGTTCCCGGTGCCCGATCATGACGACTGGTGCGGCGAGCACCCTCAGCGCAGAGGCGCCGGGAGCACCGATTGATCCAGGAGTCGACGCGAGCGGCGCCGAGGTTCAGACGGCCGGATCCGGCGCCCGACCATCCGTTGTCGATTCCAGCCACTCCTCCCCACGCCGCTGCGCCAGCACGCATGCGCCGTACAGCTCGTCCGTGGCGGCCACCACCGCGTCCGGCCCCAGCTCGTCCAGCAGGCCGGTGCGCCGGAGCTGCTCCTCCATCTCGGGCCCGACGCCGGCGAGGTACATGCGTCCGCCGCGCGCGGCACAGTCTGCGCCGTACTCCCGGAACAGCGCGATCGTCGCGCTGTGCAGCGTCCCGCGCCCGCGCAGACGCAGCACCACCACCGGGCAGTGCGCGTCTCCGGCGGCCGGCAGGGAGGTCCGGATCTGCGGGGCGGCGGCCCAGAAGAGACTGCCGTAGATGTCCAGGACGGTGACGGCGTCGCTGGTCAGCGCCGCCGGGGCGTCCGTCTCCCTCGGCAGCCCCTCGCCGTCCAACACGACCTGCTTGACGTGCACGTCGAGCGACGCCAGGTAGATGTACTTGAGCACCGAGATCGTCGCCCCCGCCAGCACGGCCCACTGCAGTGGGACGACGAGCACCAGGACGAAGGTGACGATCATGATGGCGGCCGACATGCGGTCCGCCCGCCAGACCTTCGAGCGCGGCCTGCGGGTGCAGCGCGCTCGTCGCGGCGACGATGAGGATCCCGGCCGTCACGGCCAGCGGCACCTGCTGCACCAGCGGAGCCGCGGCGACGATCACCAGGATGACGAATGCGGCCGTGACCACCGACGACCAGCGCGTCCGCGCTCCGGCCCCGACGTTGAGCGCGGTGGCCTGCACCGAACCGCCGACCACGCCGCCGGTGAAGCAGCCGGAGACGATGTTGGCGACACCCTGTCCGGCGAAGTCCCTGCTGGTGTCGCCGAACCTGCCGTCCGCGTTGGGGACCGTGCGGCTGATGCCGGCGCCCTGCACGAGCCCGATGATGACGAGCGAGACGGCCGGCAGCAGCAGATGGGGCGCGAGCGAGAGGTCGGGGAGCTGCGGCCAGGGGAGCGCCCGGGGGATCGGCGCGATGTCGCCGACCAGCGCGACCGACGGGAGGTCGAGCAGCGCGACCACCAGGGTCATCACGACCAGCGCCAGCGCCATGGCGAACAGCTTGAGGCGCGTGCGCCGGACGACCACCACGAGGAGCACGGTGGTGAGCCCGATCAGCGTGGTGCTCAGGTCCCATGCGCCGGGATGCATGAACAACTCGGCGGCGCTCGCGACCTTGCTCTGATGATGGCTGGAGAAGCCGGTGAGGGCGCTGAGCTGCGAGAGCAGGATCTGCACACCGATGCCGCCCATGAGACCGATCATCACGGCGTTGGAGACGAACCGCACGAGGCCGCCGCCCCGCACCAGGCCCAGGACGAGCATGATGACGCCGGTGAGCAAAGCGAGCGTGAAGAGTCCGGCGGTACGCTGCTCCGGCGGCAGGCTGGCCACGGCTCCGCCGGCGGCCAGGCACAGCGCCGCGGTGGGCACGATCGGCATGCGCTCCGACCCGGTCGCCAGCGCCCCCGCCGGCGTACCGGCGGCCACCGCATACAGGCCGTGGACCGGCGGCACCCCGGCCAGCATGGTGTACGCCATCGCGTTGCCGACTTGGGAGGCCCCAACGGTGACGCCCGCGACCAGATCGTGCAGCAGGTCGCGGCGCGAGGGAACGCTCAGCCTCCGGCGCCTGTCAGGCGCCGGGAGATCCATGGCCGTCCTGCGCGTACGCACGCTGCAGGACCTCCGCGACCTCCGGCCGCGTGAACCACTCCGGGAGCTTGACGCCCTTCGCGAGGTACTCCTGGCGCACCTGGGTGCCCGAGATGGATGAGACGCGGGCGCCGTACGGGACCTCGTTCAGCTCCACGTAGCGGTCTTCGTCGGTGAGGTAGGCGAGTTCTCGCGCCAGGATCGTCTTGACGCCGATCTCGTGCGAGTAGTGCTCGGCCATCGCCTGCGCGTCGTAGGGCCCGTAAAACGGCACGCCGTGCGAGTCCGGTCCCGGCCCCGCGTGGTCCCTGCCGACGATGAGGTGCGTGGCGCCGTAGTTACGCCTGATGATGGCATGCCACACGGCCTCTCGCGGCCCGGCGAAGCGCATGGCCAGCGGCATCAGGGAGAGCAGCGTGTCCGACGGGTCGTAGTAGTTCTCGACCAGTACCTCGTAGGCCTCCACGCGGAGCGCGGCGGCCACGTCCTGAGGCCGGGTGACGCCGACGGCCGGGTGGATGAGGAGCGTGCCGCCGACGACCTGCAGGGCGCGTTTGGTGAGTTCCTCGTGGATGCGGTGCATGGGGTTGCGTGTCTGGAACGCGACCACCGTGGAGTGACCCATGGCCGAGAGGCGAGCCCGCAGCTGCGCGGGAGTCAGGCAGAGCGGGCCGTGCAGACGGTGGCGCGGGAGGTCGAACACTCGCGGGCGGCCGGCGAGGTAATGACTCGGCCAGTTCTTGGCCTCGATGACCAGCGGGTGGGCGCTGTCCCTGCCGCCCAGCACGGCGCGCATCTCGCGCAGGATGTCGGCCGGGTAGACTTCGTCCACCTCGAGCAGCGCCAGGATCGCGCCCTCCTCGTCCGACAGCGCGATCTCGCGCGGGTGCCCGCGCAGGACCTCCTCGCGACAGGGCACGGCGAGCGGGATCGGGAAGAGCTCGCCGCCCGCCAGCCGCATCTCGTAGAGGACCGACTCGTACTCGTCGTGCGCCATGAACCGGTCGAGCGGCGAGAACGCGCCGACCGCCAGCATCTCGAGGTCGTACTGGGCGCGCAGAGAGAGCGGCACCACCGGCAGGTTCTGGGCGCGCTCGAGCAGCGCGGCGCGCTCGTCGGGGTCTCTGACCACGAGGTCGACCAGTTCGCCGCCGCCGAAGGGCGCGATGAGTTCGCAGTGCTCGGGATGCTGGTTCACAGCAGGGCTCCTCGCCCGCAACCACACGGTCCGGCGGGCAGGGTCGAGATGTACCGGCGGGAGGGCGCGCGTGCCGCGCGCCCTCCCGGGGACTCGGGACTCGTTACGGCTTGAGCCGCTCCGCGTACATCTTCTCGTACAGCGGCATGCACTTGTCGTACATCTCCTTGAGCTCGGGCACGTCATCTACGGTGTACCCGAAGTCCTCCATGCCCGTCTGGAACCCGGTGCTGTCGCCGGCGTCCAGGTGCCACATCTCCCAGTCTTTCCACTCCTGCTTGAACTCGGGCTGCCAGGTGAGCGACTCGGGCAGGAACGGGATGCCGACCTTCTCGCAATACTGCTTGACCACGGAGCCGGCGTCGATGAGCAGGTCCTCGGCGTCGACGACCGCCGGCACCTCGCCGGTGATCTTCTTGGCGAGCTCGAACAGCTTGAACTGGGACTCGAAGCCGATCTCGCGGAGGGTCACGGTGGGGTCGAGCTTGTGGTACGAGACCAGCGTGAGGGCGGGGTCGCGGATGATGAACGTGTTGGTGAACTTCTTCATGTAGTCCTCGTCGGCGACGTCGCTGACGTAGTACGCCATGTCCTTGAAGAACACCGGCTTGTCGCCGGCGGCCGCGGCCTCGATCATCTCGGTCGTGCCCTCGAAGGTCCGCGGGTGGCCCTCCTGCGGCTGCATGCCCACGGGGTCCTTGTGCGCGGCCTCAAGGTAGAAGAAGTAGCCGTAGGGCTCGTGGATGACCTTGAAGTCGCCGCGCTCGAACATCATGCGCTCGAACCCGGTCGAGATGGACCGTGGGACGGACCAGAGAGGGACGATCTTGTTCATGAAGCTGCTCCTCGCCGACTGTGGGGTGAACTGCCCTTCTTCGCCTTCGAGGGTAACACCGGGCCAGTCGGCTTACAAGCGCAGAATGACGGATTCAAACGTCATAGAGCCTCATTGCGTCATGAAGTGAACCATCCATGCATCATGACCGTGCTTCGTAATCCTGAAGGACCGAACCGCATGGATTCTGAATCGGGCGCCGCCCCGGAAGACGCGGACGCCCGCGGCCGGCACTGCCGGCCGCGGGCGTCCGTGAACACGCGTATCCCTGCCGTCGCTACAGACGCTTGAGGCGGGGCACCTCGATGTCGAGGAGCTCGGCGATGTTGCGCTTGGCCTCGATGCCCTTGCGCGCGCCGGGCACCGCGGTGATGACGCCGATTTCGAGCTCCTCGCGCAGGTTGCGCATGACGGTGGAGTCGGCCAGGTCGGCCGTGCCGATCTTGAGCTTGTCGGCCACGTACTGCTTGGCTTGCGGAAGCCTCATCTTGTTACGGAACTGCATCCGTGCCAGCGCGCAGCTCCTCCCGCGTGAGCTGGACGACGTAACCGTCGCCCATGCGCGTGCGTATCGTGCTCACCGGCGCAACTCCTCCCGCGCGCCCACGGGCCTCACGTGATCCCCAGCTCGCGCTCCGCGCCGCGGATGATGCCGGCCAGCTCCTCGGCCACCCCGTCCGGCAGCGGGTCCGGCTGGTGGGTCTCGAGAATCTTGCGCGCCTTGGCGAGTGCGCGGTCCTGGATGGTGAGGGAGCCGTTCGTCGTCCAGTCCTCCCGGACGCGACGGTCGATCACCGCAGGCTGCGACTGCTCGCGCATGTGCGCCATGGTGTGGTCGTGGCTGAGGAAGTCGCCGAACGGACCGATGTCGTCGATCACGTCCACGGCGAGCGCCTCGTCGTCCACGCGGATGCCGCGGACGCACTGCTTGATCATGCCGGCGAACTCGTCGTCCATGACGAGCTGGCCGAAGTCGAAGGTCATGCCCGACTCGATCATCCCCAGACCGTAGATCAGGTTGGCGCCTGCCAACGCCGGCATGAGGCCGGTCAGGGTCTTCTCGTGGCCGCTTTGGGCATCGACCGTCTTGGCGTCGCCCTACGCACCCGCCACCCAGCTGGGCAGCAGGTAGAAGCGGGCGATCTGGGCGACGGCCGCGTTGATGAGGCCGCACTCAGGCGAGCCTACGCTGGCGGAGGCGAGCCTCAGATCCATGGCCGTCGTGGAACTGCCGTACACGACCTTGGCTCCCGGCCGGGTCAGCTGGCTCAGCGTGATGCCGGCGAGCACCTCGGCGTTGTGCGTCACGAGCGTGCCGGCCAGCGTGACCGGCGACGACCCGCCGGCCATCGCCATGGAGAGGATATTCACGGCGATGTGCTCGCGCGCGCCGG
>CAVOMB010000019.1:0-5852 GCA_963696935.1 uncultured Thermoleophilia bacterium
CCATCATCGACGAACTGCGCTCCCTGGACTGGGTGCCGCGCTCGGTGCGCAGCAAGGCGCGCGAGATCGAGAAGGTCTGCGCCGTGCTCGAGAACCGGCTGCAGCGGGCGCCCACCGACCTGGAGATCGCCGACGCGCTGAGCATCACGGTGCCCGAGTTCCAGCAGTCGCTGACGCAGATCGCCAACACCAGCATCGTGGCGCTGGACGAGCTGTGGTCCATCTCGGGGTCGGACGGCGACCAGGCGTCGCTCATCGACACGCTCGAGGACCCCAAAGCGAAGGATCCCTCCCGGGCGCTCGACCTGAGCGAGATGAAGGCACGCTTGGCGGCGGCCATCGACGCCCTGCCCAAGCGCGAGAAGATCGTCATCGCGCTGTACTACTACGAGAACCTGACGCTGCGCGAGATCGGTGAGGTGCTCGGGGTGACCGAGTCCCGCGTCTCGCAACTGCACACCAAGGCGATCCTGCGCCTCAAGGGCCGGCTGCGCGACGAGATCGAGCCGGCCGCCATCGGCTGACGTCGGCGTCAGCTGTTTCTCCCGCTCCACGGGCGCAGCATACCGGGACTGTGGTATCATTTCCGGCCGTTGTGTCCAAGCCGACCCGGTGGACCCCTCAGGTCCGTGGCGGTGTCGGGCGGGAGGCGCTTGCGAGCGCCGTCCACGCTCGATTCCACTGATCTGTCCGCCGGAACAGAGTGGCGGCGCGGCCGCCGGCGCTCCCGCGCCGAGCACGCGCCGCCGTAACCGTCTTCAGAAGGAGGCAGTCATGCCTGCATTCAGCCAGCACACGGTGAGCATGAAGGACCTGCTCACGAGCGGCGTCCACTTTGGTCACCAGACCCGCCGCTGGAACCCCAAGATGAAGCAGTTCATCTTCGGCGAGCGTGGCGGCATCTACATCATCGACCTGCAGAAGACGACCGTCCTCATCGACGAGGCGTGCGACTTCCTCAAGAAGACCGCCGAGCGCGGCGGCAGCGTGCTCTTCGTGGGTACCAAGAAGCAGACCCAGGAGACCATCAAGGAGCAGGCGGAGCGCGTCGGCATGCCCTACGTGGCCAACCGCTGGCTCGGCGGGCTGCTCACCAACTTCAGCACCCTGAGCAAGCGCATCAAGCGCATGCACGAGCTCCGCGAGCTGAGCGAGAACGGCTCCCTCGACCTGCTGCCGACCCGCGAGGAGATGCAGCTGCGCGCCGACCTGCGCAAGCTCGAGCAGAACCTCGGCGGCGTCTCCGGCATGGACCGCCTGCCGGCGGCCGTGTTCGTGGTCGACCCCCGTAAGGAGGCGATCGTCGTCAAGGAGGCCCGCAAGCTCAAGATCCCGATCATCGGCCTCGTAGACACCAACTGCGACCCGGACGAGATCGACTACATCATCCCGGGCAACGACGACGCCATCCGCAGCTGCTCGCTGATCGTCCGCACCATGGCCGACGCCGTGGCGCAGGGCCGCCAGTTGCTCACCGAGGCCGAGATGAAGGCCGAGGCCGAGCGCAAGGCCGCCGAGGAGGCCGCGGTGGCCGCGGCCGTCGCGGCCGCTGAGGCTGAGGCCGCCGAGCAGGCCGCCGCCGCGAAGGCCGAGGCCGCGAAGGCCCAGGCGGAAGCTCCGGTCAAGGATGCCAAGCCGGCCGCCAAGGCCGAGCCCAAGGCCGAGGCCAAGCCGGCCGCCAAGGCCGAGCCCAAGGCCGAGGCCAGGCCGGCCGCCAGGAAGCCCGAGCCGAGGCATGAGCCCAAGGCCGAGGCCCCCAAGGCTGAGGCCAAGCCGGCCGCCAAGAAGCCTGAGACCAAGGTCGAGGCCAAGGCCGGCGAGGCTGACCTCGCGGCCGCCGACGAGAAGCCCGCCAAGAAGCCGGCCGCCAAGAAGGCCGCCGAGCCGGAGCCAGACGAGCCCAAGGCCGAGAAGAAGGCCGACGAGCCCAAGGCCGACGCCAAGGCCGAGTGACACCCGTAGACGAACGAACGCCGACCCTACGAAAGGATCGTGCTGTGGCTGAGATCACTGCTGCATTGGTCAAGGAGCTCCGCGAGAAGAGCGGGGCCGGGATGATGGACTGCAAGAAGGCGCTGACGGCGACCGCCGGCGACCTCGAGAAGGCGATGGACGAGCTGCGCAAGTCGGGCCTCGCCTCCGCGCAGAAGAAGAGCGCTCGCGTGACCAAGGACGGCGCCGTGGATTCGTACATCCACGCCGGCGGCAAGATCGGCGTGCTCGTCGAGGTCGGCGTAGAGACCGACTTCGTCTCGCGCAGCGACGCGTTCAAGGAGTTCACTCACGACCTCGCCATGCAGGTCGCCGCGACGGCTCCGATCTGGGTCACCCGCGACGAGGTTCCCGAGGACGTCATCGCGCGTGAGAAGGCCATCTACGCCGAGACCGACCAGATCAAGGGCAAGCCGGAGAACGTGATCGAGAAGATCATCACCGGCAAGCTCGAGAAGTTCTTCGGCGAGACCTGCCTCATGGAGCAGGCGTTCGTCAAGGACCCGGACCGCACCATGGAGCAGGTCCGCACCGACCTCGTCGGCGTCATCGGCGAGAACGTCGAGGTGCGGCGCTTCGTGCGCTTCCAGCTCGGCGAGACGACGGTAGCGGGCTGACCCGCATGGAAGGCGAGCCCGGCACTCAAGCCTTCCACCGCGTCCTTCTCAAGCTCAGCGGTCAGGCGCTGGGCAGCGAGGCGCGGGCGATCGACCCGGCGACGACGAAGTCGATCGCGGGGACCATCAAGGTCGCCCGCAGCCTCGACGTCGACATCGCCATCGTCGTCGGCGGCGGCAACATCTTCCGCGGGATGGCCGCCGCCGCCGGCGGCATGGACCGCACCACCGGCGACCACATCGGGATGATCGCCACGGTGCAGAACGCCCTCGCCCTCCAGGACGCCCTGGAAGACGAGGGCGTCGACACGCGAGTCATGAGCGCCATCGAGATCCGCGCGGTCTGCGAGCCTTACATCCGCCGCCGCGCCATCCGGCACCTCGAGAAGGGCCGCGTGGTCATCTGCGCCGCCGGCACCGGCAACCCGTACTTCAGCACCGACTCCGCGGCGGCGCTCCGCGCCCTCGAGCTCGAGTGCGAGGCGATCCTCATGGCCAAGCGCTCCTTCGACGGCGTCTACACCGCCGACCCCGAGAAGGACCCGGCGGCGACGTTCATCCCCGACATCACGCATCTGCAGGCGATAGAGCGCGGCCTCAAAGTCATGGACACGACCGCGCTGAGCCTTTGCATGGACAACCGCATGCCGATCCACGTGTTCAAGATGACCGGCGACAACATCGTGCGCGTGCTGTCCGGCGAGCGCGTTGGCACCGTGGTGCACACGCCCGCCGCCGGCTGACATCGGCAAAGGGAGGACCGGTGGAACAAGAGCTGCTCGCTGACGCCAAGCATCGCATGACCCAGGCCGTCGAGGCCGTCAAGACCGAGTTCAACACCGTGCGCAGCGGCCGCGCCAGCGTCGGCCTGCTGGACCGGATCCACGTGGACTATTACGGCACGTCCACGCCGCTTAAGCAGATGGCCAACATCGCCGCCCCCGAGCCCCGCCTGATCACCATCCAGCCGTTCGACAAGACGGCCATGAAGACCATCGAGAAGGCGATCATGGAGAGCGACCTCGGGCTCAACCCGAGCAGCGACGGCCAGGTCATCCGCCTGCCGATCCCGGCGCTCACCGAGGAGCGCCGCCGCGACCTCGTCAAGATGGTGCACCGGCTGGCCGAGGACGGCCGCGTGGCCGTGCGCAACGTCCGCCGCGACTGCATGAAGGACCTCAAGGAGCTCGTCCACGAGGGCGAGGTCGGCGAGGACGCCGAGGCGCGCTCCGAGAAGGAGCTCCAGAAGTACACGGACGAGCACGTCCACCAGATCGACGAGCTCCTCAAGCACAAGGAAGCCGAGATCCTCGAGGTCTGAGCCGGTCCTCGCCGGCACCCGCCTCGAGTCCCATCCCCATGGCTTCGCTGCGTACGTGGCTGGCGAGCTGGCGCCTGCGCAAGACGCCCGGCGCCGCTGAGCCCGCGGCCGGCGGCGCCACCTGCAGCTACCTCGCCATCATCATGGACGGCAACGGCCGCTGGGCACAGGGGAGAGGCCTGCCCGTCGCGGCCGGCCATCGGGCCGGCGCCAGGACCCTGCGCCGCGTGCTCGAGCACGCGCTCGACCTCGGCATCAAGGAGGTCACGGTCTACTCCTTCAGCACCGAGAACTGGAACCGGCCGAGGGAAGAGGTCGAGGCGCTCATGCAGCTGTTCATGGAAATGATAGATTCGCAGGTGCCCGACATGCACGAGCGGGGGGCGCGCGTGCGGTTCGTCGGGCGGCGCGAGGGGGCGCCGGAGGAGCTCGTGCGCCGCATCGAGGAGGCTGAGGCGCTGACCGCTGCGAACACAAGGATGACGCTCTACATCGCCTTCAGCTACGGCGGCAGGCGCGAACTGCTCGACGCGGCGCGCGGTCTGGCCGCCGAGTACGCCGCGTCGTCCGGCGGCTCGACCGCTCCGGCGGAGGCGCCGGACTTCGGCGAAGACGACCTGCGGCGCCACCTGTACGCGCCCGAGATGCACGACCCGGAACTGCTGATCCGTACCTCCGGGGAACTGCGCATCAGCAACTTCCTCCTCTGGCAGTGTGCGTACTCCGAGCTCTTCTTCAGCGACCGCCTCTGGCCGGACTTCGGCCCCGAGGACCTGGACGCGGCGCTGGCCGACTACGCCGGCCGCCAGCGCCGGTTCGGCGGCCGCCGGGCGGCCGCCCCGGACGCGCCGGCCGCCGCGGACGCTCCGGCCGGCGACGCCGGTGAGGGCGGCGCCTCGTGACGACGCGGATCATCACCGGCTTCGTCCTCGCCGTCCTGACGATCGTGATCGTCTACCACGGCGGCCTCATCTTCTTCTTCGTCATCGCCGCCCTGGCACTGCTGGCGCTCAACGAGTTCTACCGGCTCACGAAGAAGTACCGGCCGCTCCCGCTGGCCGGGCTCGCGGGTGTGGCGCTCATGGTCTGCATGGCTTGGTTCTTCAGCCCAGTGGCGCTGTTCGGCGCCATCTGCGCCGGCGTGCTGTTCACGGCGCTGCTGGGACTCCTGGCGGGCCCGAAGCCCGGTGTGACCGTGCGCATGGCGGTCACCGTGCTCGGCATGCTCTACGTCGGCCTCGGGTTCAGCGCCGTGCTGCTGCTGGGGCCGATGGACGAGCACGGCAAGATCCTGCTCACGGTCATCTTCGGCACCTGGGCCGGCGACACCATGGCCTACTTCACCGGCAGGTACTTCGGCAGCACGCCCATGGCGCCGGTGCTCTCCCCCAAGAAAACCTGGGAGGGGTTCGCCGGCGGCGCCGTCAGTACGGTGCTGCTCGTCATGTTCTTCGGGCTGTACACGACGCTGCATCCCGGCGGCTCGTTGCTGCTCGGCCTGACCATCGCCGTCGTCGGCCCGCTCGGCGACCTCTTCGAGAGCCTCATCAAGCGCGACGTGCAGATCAAGGACTCCGGCCGCGCCATCCCCGGCCACGGCGGCGTGCTCGACCGGTTCGACGCGCTGATCTTCGCGTCGGTCGCGGCCTACTTCGTGCTGACGCTCGTTGTCGGGCTCTGAGCTTGCCCGGCGCGTGCTTGGGCCGGGGGAGGACCAGCGCATGGGAGTCCGCGGCGTGGACAGAGGAGAGCGAGTCCCGGTTGCATTGACCGCAGCGGTTGTCGCCTTCCTTGCTGCGTCGTCCCTGGCGACCTGGCGGCGGTTGTCGCGCGGAGCGGACCTCGTGGACGAAGCTTTCTCGGTGCTCGTCCCGTGGCGCTGGGCACTGGGAGAGCAATACGCTCAACGCGTGCGTGCCACA
>CAVOMB010000020.1:0-5086 GCA_963696935.1 uncultured Thermoleophilia bacterium
GATGTCGTCGGCCTCGCCGACCTGCCTGCGCGGCGTGCGCTTGACCCACTCGGCCGCTGCAGCGGCGTAGCCGCCCGGCTCGTGCGTGTCCGCCCACAGGCGCGCCGAATCGGTGGCCACGAAGCCCGGCACCACGCAGTTGGCGTTGATGCCCAGCGGCGCCAGCTCCGCTGCCAGGTAGCGCGTCAGCGTCTCCACCGCCGCCTTGGCGGCACCGAAGAAGCCATGCCCCGGCAGGCAGCGCAGCGTGTCGAAGCCGGACACGGTCACGATGTTCCCGGCCCGCCCCTGCATCAGCGGCACCGCCGCGCGCACCAGCGTCAGCAGCGACTGCACGCTGGTGTCCAGCGTCATGCCGATGTTGTGCGGGGCCAGTTCCAGCAGCGGCTCTGAAGGCGGTCGAGGCGGCATTGGCGACCAACACACGGCACCAGCAGCCCGGTACCTTCGTTGAGCACCACCTCGTCGTAGCCGGGGATCTCGGAGGCGATCACGGCGGCGCCGGAGGCCATGGCCTCGAGCAGGGAGACGCCCGCAGTCTCGGGGCCGAAGGACGGCGCGCAGAATATGTCCCCGTCGCGGAGCAGTTGCGCCACCCCCGCGCGCGGCAGACGGCCATGGAAGCGCACGCGCCCTTCCCAGGCCGGCGGGACGAGGCGAGCGTAGCGCCGCTCCTGCAGGTCGCCGCCACAGACGTCGACGACGGCGTCCGGGTGCTGGTCGCCGAGCAGGCGCAGGGCCCGGAGAAGCACCCCCAGCCCCTTGCGCCGCTCCACGCCGGCGCTGAAGACGATGCGCGGCGGCCCGGCGGGGCGCTCGTAGGCCGGGTGGAACACCTCGAGGTCGACGCCCGGCGGGATCACCCGGTACGCACCGGGGAACGTGAGCGCCGCCAGGTCGCGCACGGCCGCGGAGGTGGCGATGGCCGCGTCGAGCGAGTCGAACAGGCGCTGGAGCTGCGGCCGCCGCGACCAGAACGGCCGCATCTTCTCCGGGTTGGCGTGGAACGTGGCCACGAGCGGGCACCCGGCGTAGCGCAGGGCCGACCAGCCGAGACCGGGCACGAAGGGCTCGTTGAGGTGCAGCAGGTCGAAGTCCTCGGTGTCCAGCAGTACGTCGATGTTGGCGATGAGCTCCGCCGGGGCGGCGATGAGCTTGAGCGAGCCGGTCTCCTTCACGGCGTAGGTGGCGCCGGCGAAGAAGTAGCGCGGGAACGGCTCATCGGGGAGGAACACGCCCTCCCGCTCCCCGGTCAGGACGGCCTGCACGCGGCGGTGGGCTTCTTCCACAGCGGTGCGGTCGGCCGTCGGCGCGATGACGGTGACCTGATGCCCCTCCGCCGTCAGCCGCTCCGCGAGGGTGCGCACCTGGTCGTTCACGGCCGAGGGCGTGGACCACAGAAGCGGCGTGAGGATGCCGAGCTTGAGCGTCATGCGGCCATGGTACCGCACGGGAGGTCCCGTACGCGCGAAGGGCGGCCGGGGCGATGACCCGGCCGCCCTTCGGCGGATGGTCTGCGTGACTCTAGCCTTGGCAGACGGCGGTGGCCCCCGGGCCCTCGCCGCTGATGAACTCCTCGGTCATGCGGCGGCACTGGTCGTCCGGGTGCTGCACCGGCGGTGACTTCATGAAGTAGCTGCTGGGGCCCTCGAGCGAGCCGGCGAGGCCGCGGTCGAGGCCGATCTTGGCGCAGCGCACGGCGTCGATGACGATGCCGGCGCTGTTGGGCGAGTCGACGACCTCGAGCTTGAGCTCGATGTTGAGCGGCACGTCGCCGAAGGTGCGGCCTTCCATGCGGATGTAGGCCCACTTGCGGTCGTCGAGCCACTTGACGTAGTCGCTGGGGCCGATGTGCACGTTGTCGGCGCCCATGTCGTAGTCGAGCTGGCTGGTGACGGCGTTGGTCTTGCGTGATCTTCTTCGACTCCAGGCGCTCGCGCTCGAGCATGTTGAGGAAGTCGGTGTTGCCGCCCACGTTGAGCTGGCTGGTGCGCTCGAGCTTGACGCCGCGCTCGCGCATGAGGCGCGTGAGCACGCGGTGCACGATGGTGGCGCCGACCTGGCTCTTGATGTCGTCGCCGATGATCGGCACGCCGGCCTCGACGAAGCGCTTCTGCCAGTACGGCTCGCGGGCGATGAACACGGGCACGCAGTTCACCATGGCGCAGCCGGCGGTGAGGACCTGCTCGGCGTACCACTTGGTGGCCTCTTCGCTGCCCACAGGCAGGTAGCTGACCACGACGTCGGTCTGGGTGTCCTTGAGGATGCCGACGATGTCGGCGGTGGGACCGGGCGCCTTCTCGATGATCTGCGAGAGATACTTGCCGAGGCCGTCATGGGTCATGCCGCGGGCCACGGTGACGCCCTTCTCCGGGACGTCGCAGAACTTCACCGTGTTGTTGGGCTTGGCGTAGATGGCCTCGCTGAGGTCTTTGCCCACCTTGTTCTTGTCGATGTCGATGGCCGCCACGAACTCGATGTCCTTGACGTGATAGCCACCCAGCACCGGGTGCATGAGGCCCGGCACGAAGTCGGACTTCTTGGCGTTCTTGTAGAACTCCACGCCCTGGACGAACGACGACGCGCAGTTGCCCACGCCGATGATCGCTACGCGAACTGGATTGCCCAAGATCGATCTACCTCCACTGGCTGCGGGCGCTCCCGGCGGCCGCATCGATCGGAGCGGGATGCGGGCGCGCGAACTGGGCCCGACCGGCTCGAGATAACGCGCGGAAGTATATCAGACCGCGCTCAGTACCCGCGGCCGGATGGCCGCGTGGGCTCCGCCCACAGGTCGTCGCCGGCGAAGTCGTCGCCGGCAAAGCCGCCGCGGTCGGGCTCGTCGTCGGCGACCGCCGGAGGAGCTTCGAGCGCCGGCGGCCGGTCCAGCGCGCGCAACTTGCGCAGCACGTGCAGCTCGCGGTGCACCACGGTGATCACGGTGAGCGCCGTGAGGGGGTAGAGCCACCACACGAGGAAGCTCGTGCCGCCCGGCCGCCACCACGAGAAGAGGAACCCGATGCCGAGGCCGACCAGCCGCTCCGGCCGCGACATGAAGCCGACCTGGCAGTCCACGCCGAGCGCTTCGGCGCGGGCGCGGACGTAGGAGACCATCTGGGCGGCGCCCATGAACACGAGGACCGCGACGATGGGGCCCCACTCCGGGCCCTCGCGCACGAAGTAGACCACGAGGGCCGCGGACACCATGAGCTCCGAGACCCGGTCGAGTGTGGAGTCGAGGAACGCGCCGGCGGTGGTAGGCCCGGCGCCGGCGCGTGCGACCGCCCCATCCATCCCGTCGCACAGCGACGCGATGATGCCGACGACGAGCGCCCAGATGAAATGGCCGGTGATGATGAGCGGCACACCGGCCACCTGCAGCAGCAGGCCGATGTAGGTCATCATGTCGGCCGTGAAGCCGCGATGCGCGAGGACCACGCCGACGCGGAAGAACCCGCGCCGGGCTCCGTCGGTATAGCGGGTCTTCAGGTTCGCCACGTCAGCCGTCGCGCTCGCGCACAGTCACCGGAGAAGGCGCCACGGCAGGCTGGATGTTCACCGCGAAGACCCACGCCGCCAGCACCACGAGCCCCCCGGCGACGGCGTCGACGATGAAGTGGTTGCCGGTCGCCACGATGGTGACGAACACGACGAACGCGTAAAAGAAGCCCAGGTAGCGCATCCAGCGTCCGTCGGCCAGCGCGTACAGCGTGAGGCCGATGAAGAGCGCATAGCCGAAGTGCAGGCTGGGCATTGCCGCGAAGGGATTGCCCAGCATGCCGTTCTCCAGGATGGCGGAGCGGATGCCGTGCAGGAAGTTCATGTCGGCCACGCCGGACGTGAAGATCATCCGTGGCGGCGCCGTGGGAAGAAGCGCGAACACCAGCACCGCGACGAAGTTCATCGCCAGGAACCAGTTGCGGTAGAACGCCCACTGCTCGCGGCGCTGCGTGAAGGCCCAGACCATGGTGCCGATGATGACCGGCAGGTGCGCGTACTGGTACACCCACACCAGTGAGGTCATGAGGGGTTCGACGGCGCTGACGCGGCCCTGGATCCAGGGCTCCCACCAGATGCCCAGCGCCTTCTCCAGGTTCATGAAGTGGATGCCGTTGGCCATGGCGATGGCCTCACGCCCCTGCGCCAGCGCGCGTGAGAGGTCGTACGCGAGGTAACACGCAAACATGATGAGAGCCTGACGGACGACGTCCCATCCGCCGTCGGGGGCGAAAGAGTACCTGGCGTCGTTGAGAAGCCGGACCGCCGTGGGCCTGAGGCGCGCGTTCACCCTCTTCGACCTCCCGTCAGGTGGATGTCACGAGCGGGCGCCCGTATCCAAGGAACGATAACAGAGCCTCGAACCGGCGGGCAACTGGATCCCGGACCGTGACGCGGTCTCGCAGGCCTGCCGGGAAACTTGAGCAAGGCGGGCCGGCGCTCTTGTGGTGGTTGTTCCCGCCGTCCACTGCCGCTCCTGCACGAACGTTGCACGGGTGCGCGAACGCGGGCGACGGGGGTGGGAAGGGCGGAATGGTGGGCCGTGAAGGATTCGAACCTTCGACCTTGGGATTAAGAGTCCCCTGCTCTACCAACTAAGCTAACGGCCCACTAGCGAGGCGATATGGTACCAGCCCGCCGCGGTCTTGCCAAACGGGCGCCGCGAGGCGTCCGCGCGAGGGTCAGGAGCCGAAGATGTGACTCCCGGCGACCTCGTACCCCTCTTCGGCCACGGCCGCCTCGATCGAGTCCAGCGAGACCGCGGAGTCGTCGAAGTCGACGGTGACGGTCTTCTCGCCCACGTCGACGTCCACCTTGACGCCGCCCAAGGCTCCGACGGCCTTCTCTATCGCCATCTTGCAGTGGTTACAGGACACCGTGGGTACGTTGAGCACGGCATGTGTCTCAGCCATTTTCGTTCCTTCCCGATGAGGCCGCTGACCCCAGTTCGTCGAGCTTGAAGGTCTCCGACCTGCCATCGCCGAGATCGACCGTGACGCTGTCGACCGGCGCGAGCAGATCCGTGACCCTTCCTTCCCCGGCGGGCGTCCCGACCACCGCGCCGCGCTTGGGGGCGCGTTTGCGGAAC
>CAVOMB010000021.1:0-12965 GCA_963696935.1 uncultured Thermoleophilia bacterium
AAAGCAGCCGGGCGCCAATCCGTCCAGATTTTCCACTCAGCCGCCCGCCTGTCGCGGAACAAGAAGCCATCCAGCGCGTTCTGGCACTGGCGGCTTACGCTAGCGCGCCGGTCTACATCGTGCATGTCTACTCGTAGGTGCAGACGCCGTCGCTCGCTCCAGAAAAAACAAGCAGGCTGTCTGGCGGTAAACTTGCCCTCAATACCTTTTGTTGGATGAAACAGCCTTAAGCGCCGACGGCTTTGAAGGAGCAAAGTTCGTTTGCTGTCCTCGCGCACTGCGCGCGATCAAGAGGCCCGTGGGGTCGGCGTTGCAAAAGAACGACTTGCAAACCATCGGCACCGATCACTGCGCTTTAACTTTGCCGGTCAAAAAGATTTAGGAAAAGAATCTTTTCTGGATATTCCTTCCGGTCCGCGCCTCCCCGAGACCGAAGGTGGTGCGCACGATATGGTGCCGCAGCGTGCGCACGTTCTCCGCGATGTGCACGCCGGCGGGGCAGTTCTCTTCGCACATCTTGCAGAGCAGGCAGGAGAAGACGTTCTCCGTCTCCGCCCTGACCTTGTCTTCCATGCCGAGGAGCACGTAGCGGAACAGCTTGCGCACCTCGACGTCCACGCCCATCGGGCAGATGGCGGAGCACACCCCGCAGTTCATGCAGGCGTCGGCGTTGAACTCGTCGGAGCGCGCCAGTTCCGCCGCCAGACCGGGGTTCACGAGAGCCGTCATGAGCCCTCCCTCTCCACCACTTCGTAGCGGTAGTAGCCGTCGTCGTTGACTTCCTTGTCCTCGGCCAGCCAGCCGTACTTGCGCAGGCCCATGACCCAGAACATCACTTCGTGGGTGGGTCGCTGGACGGCGGCCGCGATCTCGGGCACCGTGAGGGGCCCATCCGCGAGGACGGCCAGGATCCGGCGCCGCATGACCTGCTCGTCGCGGACGACCTCGCGGACGTCACGCTGGCCAGGGACGGCGTCCCTGATCACAGGACGCACCGTCGTGGCTGCGTTGTCGTTGGGTGTCATGAGCAGCTCACCTCCAGGAGGCCGTCGATCATGGACCTGATCTGGGCGTCGGTGTAGCCCTGCAGGTCGACCGCGTCGCTGGCGCACACAGGCACGCAGCCGCCGCAGCCCTTGCAGGCCGTTCTGATGACCTGGGCGACCTGCTTGCCGCCGACCTCGATCTGCTCGATCGCGTCGTAGGGGCAGGCCTCCTGGCACTTGCCGCACCAGGTGCAGGCCTCCGTGTCGACGATCGCGACCATGGGGTCGAGCTCGGCGGAGCCGCGCTTGAGCATGGCCCCGCTCTGCGTCGTGGCGGCCAGGCCGCTGGCGACCGCTTCGGACGACGTCTTGGGCGCCTGGCAGGCGCCGCAGATGAGCACGCCGTCGACGATGGTCTCGACCGGCCTCAGCTTGGGGTGGATCTCGTTGTAGAAGCCGTCGTTGCCGACGGGGAGCTTGAGGACGCTGACGAGGTCGGCGTTCTCGCGCGGCACCATGCCGGTGACGAGCACGACGAGGTCGGCGGGGATGGCGATCTCTTCGCCGCCGGTGAGCAGGTCCTTGGTGGTGACCTTGAGGCCGCCGGAGGAGAGCTTCTCCACCGCCGGCGGCTCGTCGTCGGGCACGCGCAGGTAAAGCGAGCCCTTCTCGCGCGAGGCGTTCCACAGCAGCTCGTACTTGCCGTAGGTCCGCATGTCCCGGTAGAGGTGGTACTGGCGGATGTCGCCGGTGAGCTTCTGGGCCTCGATCGCGGTGTGCACGGCGGACGTGCAGCAGTAGCGCGAGCAGTACGTATGCGCGCCTTCGACGCTCTCGTCCTGGCGGCTGCCCACGCAGTAGATGTAGGCGACGGTCTTGACCGGCTTGCCCTTGTACTGCAGCAGGCCGGGCGCCTCGTCCACCATCTTCTTGAACTCGGGCAGCGTCACGACGCCGTCCATGCCGTAGCCGAACTCGCCGGCTGCCGGCTCGTAGTCGTCGAAACCGGTGGCGACGACGATCGACCCGACGTCCAGCTGGATCGTCTCGAGCTGGTCGCCGTGGATGGCGATGGTCGCCTGGTTGTTGCCGAAGCTGCCGCTCTTGGCCATCAGCTCGGCGTTGGTGAAGATGGTGATCGCCGGGTTGGCGCGCACCTTCTCCTCGAGTGTGGCGACCAGGTCCGAGCCCTTGCGGTCGTTCGGGAACATGGGGCCGTAGCCGGCCACACGCCCGCCAAGCTGAGCCTCCTTCTCCACGAGGAAGACGGTAAGGCCGAGCTCCGCCAGCCCGAGGGCCGCGCGCAGGCCGGCGATGCCGCCGCCGACCACGAGGCTCTTGGGCGTCGTCTCGACGACGATCGGCTCCAACGGCTCGGTGAGGCGGGTCCGGTTGATGCCGGCCCGCACCAGGCGGACGGCCTTCTCGGTCGCGCCGGTCTTGTCGTCGGTGTGCGTCCACGAGCACTGCTCGCGGACGTTCACCTGGGTGTACTGGAACGGGTTCATGCCCGCCCGCTTGGCCACGTCGCGGAACGTCATCGTGTGCAGCTTGGGTGAGCACGAGGCGACCACGAGGGCGTCGAGGCCCTGCTCATGGGCGTCCTGCACGATCTCCTGCTGGGTGGCGTCGGAACAGGTGAACATCGCCGACCGGGCGACGACGACGTTGCCGTCGCCCTTGATCTCGTCGACGACCTTTTCCACGTCCACGTAGTCGCCGATGTTGCCGCCGCACTGGCAGACGTACACGCCGATCTTGCGGCCGCTCATGGTGTCACCTTCGCTTTCGCTTCTTCTCGCACTTTCGACCTCTCCAGATGAGCAGCCGCCTGCGCGACCGCGGCGCCCGCGTGGAGGATCGAGTCGGGGATGTCCTTGGCGCCCGCGGCCGCGCCGGCGACGAACACGCCGGGGAGGTTGGTGCGACCGGGGTCGAGGTCTTCGTCGACTTCGCCGACGTAGTAGTAGTCGTCCAGGGCGAGGGCGCCTTCGCCGTCGCCGAAGAGCTCGGCGACGCCGTGGCTCGGCTGCACGCCGACCGCGAGGACGACCATGTCGTGCTCGGCCTCAGTGGGCGTGCCGCCGTTCTCGATGTCCTCGTAGCGGAGCGTGAGGTTGCCCTCGTCGGTCTCCGTGATGCCCGAGACGCGGCCCTTGACGAAGTTGGCGCCCATGTCCTTGGCCTGCTGATAGAACTCGTCGTAGCCCTTGCCGACCGAGCGCACGTCGATGTAGTAGACGGTGACGTCGGCGAGCGGCAGGGCGCCCATGATGAGCTGGTTCTGCTTGACCGAGTACATGCAGCAGATCTTCGAGCACAGCGGGTTGTCGACGGTCTCGTCGCGCGACCCGGTGCACATGATGTAGGCGATGTTGTCCGGCACCTTGCCGTCGCTGGGGCGGATCACGGCGTTGTACGGCCGGGTCGGCGCCAGCAGGCGGTCCATCTGCATCCCGGTGATGACGTTCTTGTAGCGGCCGTAGCCGTACTGCGGCTTGGCGTCGGCCGGGAAGAGGTTGAAGCCGGTGGCGAGAACTACGCTGCCGACCTCCGCCTCGATCGCCACGGGGCGGTCGTCGAGCTTGATCGCGTCTGCGGGGCAGACGTCCACGCAGGCGTGGCACTCGGAGCAGACGCCGCAGTCCAGACAGCGGGCGGCGCCGAGGAACGCCTCGTCCTCGGTCATCGTAGCTTCGGTCTCGGCGAAGTCGGTCGGTGCCGCGCTCATGGCGGCGCTGGTCTCGAGCGGCTCCCGCCGGTCGTAGACGCTCTGCCGGCGGAGCACATCGTTCTTGTCCACCACGCGCAGCATCTCGTCGAAGGCGTCCGGGTCCATCTCGGCGCCCTGGAGGTAGCGGTCGATCATGAAGGCGGCGCGCCGGCCGTGGCCGACGGCGCTGTTGATCATGGTCGGCCCGGTGACGACGTCGCCGGCGGCGAAGACGTGAGGCGTCGCCGTCTGCAGCGTCTCGGCGTCTGCGATGAGCGTCCGGTTCGGGTTGGTCTCGAGACCGAACGTCTCCGTGTCGGCCATCATGCCGGCGGCGACGATGACGACGTCGCAGTCGATAGTGTCGCGCTGTGTCTCGTCGTACTCGGGGGCGAACCTGCCCTCGGGGTTGAACACGCAGGTGCAGACCTTGATCTCGGCGCGCTGCACGTTGCCGTCGCCCTCGAAGTGGTCGATGCCCCAGCCGTCGTGCAGCGTGATGCCCTCGGCCTTGGCTTCATCGACCTCGAAGTCGTGGGCGGGCATCTCCTCGCAGCACTCGAGGCTGACCTGGTCGACGGACGCGGCGCCGAGGCGACGCGCTGAGCGGGCCGCGTCGATGGCGACGTTGCCGCCGCCGACCACGAGCACCTTCTTGCCGGCGAGGTCAACGGGGTTGTCGAGCTTCACGTCGGCGAGGAAGGTGAGGGCGCTCTGGATGCCGCCGAGGTCTTCGCCGGGCACGCGCAGCTGGACCGCCTTGTGCGTGCCGGTGGCGACCAGCACGGCGTCGAAGCCGTCGTCCTTGAGCGCGGGGATGTCGTCGACGCGCTTGCCGGTCTCGATCTCGACGCCGATCGCTGTGACGTTGCTGATGTCGTCGTCGATCACGTCGTTGGGGAGCCGGTACGCCGGGATGCCGAGGCGGAGCATCCCGCCCGCCCGTGGCGCGGACTCGAAGATCTTGACGCCGTAGCCCTTGCGGGCGAGCTGCCAGGCGGCGGTGAGGCCGGCCGGGCCCGAACCCACGACGGCGACCTTCTTGCCGTTCTGCTCGGGCTTCTCCAGCGGCGTCACTTCATCGCGGCCGTAGTGCGTGTCGGCGATGAAGCGCTTGAGACGGCGGATCGGCAGCGGACCCTCGAGCTCGCCGCGCGTGCACTGCTCCTCGCAGGGCGCATAGCAGGCGCGTCCGAGCGAGCCGACGAGCGGCGTGGTCTCGAGCACCAGGCCGAAGGCCTCCTCGTACTCGCCGCTGCGCACGCGCGCGACGTAACCGTGCGCCTTGATGCCCGCCGGGCACTCGTAGGTGCACGGCGACACGCCGGCGCGGTCGATGACGGCCTTCTTCGGCACGGCCTGCGGGAACGCGATGTAGGCCGCGCGCCGCGACACCATGTCGGCGTTGTACTCATCAGGTACGGCCACGTTGCAGGCCATCTCGCACTGGCGGCAGCCGGTGCAGGCCGCCTCGTCGATGAACTTCGGCTTCTGCGTGATCTTCGCGTGATAGGTGCCGTCGCCGTTGTCGCGGATGCCCTCGACCTGAGCGTAGGTGAGGACGTCGATGTTGGGGTGATGGATGGTGGCAGCCATCTTGGGGGTGGAGATGCAGCTGGCGCAGTCGAGGGTGGGGAAGACCTTGCTGAGCAGGATCATCTTGCCGCCGACGCTGGCGTCCTTCTCGACGACGAGGACCTTGTAGCCCATGTCGCCGAGCTTGAGAGCTGACTCCATCCCGCCGATGCCGCTGCCGACCACCAGAGCGTCGTAACGTTCGCTACTCATGCGGTCGCCTTCCGGGACGGTCCCAGGTCGGCCAGGGACGTCGAGTACTCGTGCATGTACTTGGTGAAGGGCTCCGCGCAGACGGAGCAGATCGCGGCCATGCGGACGCGTTGCGGCTCGTAGCCCTTCTCGACGAGCAGCGCCTGGGCATCGGTCATGATGCCGGCGGTGCGCTCGCCGCAGTCCGGGAGGTACGCGCACTCCTCACCGTCGGCGGCGATGAAGACGCCGTCGAAGCCCTGCTCCATGGCGTAGAGGATCCAGCTCGGCTTGATGCCGCTCGTGCACGGGACGCTGATCACCATGACGTTCGGCGAGTAGTGCATGTGCGAGCTGCCGGCCAGGTCGATGCCCGGGTCGGAGATGTTGTTGGTGCTGAAGACCAGGATGCGCGGGGAGTGCGCCTGGTCTTCGGATACTGCGGCCTCGGTCATCGTCACTTCATCTTCTTCACGAAGAGACGCATGTAGCCCGGCTCCTCGACCACGCCGAGGTACTCGTGACCCATCTTCTTGGACCAGGCGGGGAGGTCCTTGGTCGTGCCGGAGTCGGTCGCCTGGACCTCCATGATGCCGCCCACGGAGACGCTGGGGATGCCCTTCTTGGCGGCGAGGATGGGACCGGGGCATGAGGTGCCGCGAGCGTCGACGACTTTTTCTACCTGGATGTTGGCGAGGTCTTCGGACATGTCGTGCTCCTTTTGTGCTTGTGTTTTCATTCTCAAGCGGCGACGTAGTCGTCCGCCTGCTGGTACATGTTGTCGCTTCCCCTTAGCTCCTTCTGCTTGGTCTTACGCCGGCGCGATGGGCGCCGGGACGGTCTGCTGCAGTTTGAGCAGCTCGGCGGCCTGCAGGGACTCACCCTGGGCCACATGCTGCTCTACAAGCGCCTGTCGCATGAGACTGCAGGCCTCGATGAACTTCATGTTGGTCACGTGGTAGTAGACGGTGTGGCCGTCCTTGCGTGACGCCACGAGCCGCTGCTCCTTGAGCACGCGCAGGTGCTGCGAGACGTTGTGGATCGAGATGCCGATCTCCGTGGCAAGGTCGCCCACGCACTTCTCGTCGCGGCAGATGGCGTGGAGGATGGCCTGCCGGTGCTCGTTGGCCATGGCCCTGCACAGCTCCGCGTGCATGCGGAAGAGGGGCTTGAGGTCCGCTGTCGTCGAGGCCGGGGAAGGCGTCTGTGCGAGCTTGTGAATTTGCATACTTGCTTATATACGCCTATCCGAATGGACGAGTCAAGCGAGACAGAGGCAGTCCGAATAGTCGGGATTGTGATGCGCTGCACGAGGAATGTGGCCTGCGAATTGACGCCACGGGGCGTGCGGCCGGACAATCGCGACATGGAAGAACGCCTCGAACGCGAAGTGAACCAGCTGCACGCAAGCATCTGCCAGGCGCTGGCCGACCCCAAGCGCATCCTCATCCTGTACCTGCTGCACGAGGGGCCGAAAACGGTCACCGAGCTCACCGACGCCCTCAAGGTGCCGCAGCCGACGGTGTCACGGCACCTCAAGATGCTGCGCGAGCAGCGGCTCGTCACCAATGAGCGCGACGGCGTGAGCGTGCGCTACTCGCTCGCCGACGACCGCGTGATCGATGCCCTCGATACAATGCGCGCCGTCCTTCTCGGCGGCCTCGCCCAGCAGGCGGAGCTGGCCGAGGGCCTCAGCTGACGTGACCGTCGAGAGCTTCGAGGGCAAGACGCCTCGGATCGGCGACGGCTGCTGGGTGCACCCCTCCGCCGAGGTCTTCGGCGACGTCACGTTGGGCGCCCGCTGCTGGATCGGGCCGGGCGCCCGTTTGCGCGGCGACTACGGCACCATCGTCCTGGGCGACTGCTGCGCCGTGGAGGACAACGCCGTCATCCACGCCCGCCCCGGCGAGACCTGCACCATCGGCGACTGGGTCACGCTCGGCCACGGCTGCGTGGTCCACAACGTCAAGCTGCTCGGCGACTACGCCGTGGTCGGCATGAACGCCGTGGTCAGCGACTGGGCCGAGGTGGGCGAGTGGGGCGTGGTCGCCGAGGGCGCGGTGGTGCGGCAGTGCGCCGAGGTGCCGGCGGCGAAGATCGCCGCCGGAGTCCCGGCGCGCCTCCTCGCCCGCGAGGTCGACGAGGCATACAAGGCCGACTGGCGCCGCTTCAAGCAGATCTACGTGGACCTCTGCGACCGCTACCGCGGGGGCTACGGGCGCTAAGAGGCCGCGCGACCTGAGACGCGGCCGCGCGGCCTGTGCGGTCGCGTTCCTCGGAACTTCAGCCCGTGGTCAGTCGCCGTACCCGGCCGGCGGCGGCCGATCGACGTCGCCGTAGATCTGGAGCGAGTCCGCGACGTCGGTCAGCTCCTGCCGCGTCAGGTCTCCGTAGATCACGACTTGGGAGCAGTCGCTGGGGAGTCCACGTGGGAATCAGCGGGAGGGTCGGCCGGGCGCACTCGGAGACGGCCCCCGACGCTCCCGAATCGCGTGCCGTTGTCGTAGAGGTAGTTCCACTTGAGTGACTTCCCGGGCCTGTTCAGGAGCGGCGCCACCTGCCAGTCTGCCTTCAACCGTGGGTTGGTCTCGAACTGCATCACTTTCAGCACTTCGAGCCATGGCTCCCCGTTCTGGTTGCCCGACTTGCGCGTCTCCAGGAGCAGGCCCGCACGCCGACCAGTACGACGACAGCGCGTTGCTCGGGAGGGAGCCGCCGCAGGACGTCGCGGACGCGGCGGCGGTCCGAGAGGTCGTCCGTGGGGTCGGGGCCGTCCGGCAGCGCCTCCTACGGCTCGAGGTCTGGGACCAGGACGAGCCTGGACCGCCTCCGCAGGTGGCCATGTCCATGCAGGTGGTGTATGTGATGCGGCTGAGCCAGATGCTCAGCGCCGACCTGCCGGCGAAACCGGGTAGCGCCCGGAACGCTTTGACGTACACGTCCGGCAGTGCTGCAGTGCGTCGTCCGTCTGATTGGGGTCGCCGAGCAGATGGAAGGCGAGCACGCGCAGGCGATGGTCGTAGTATGTCCACGCTCGTTCGACCGAGGCGGCGGCGCTCGAGGTCATGAGCGGCGAGCTTACGCGGACGCGCTTCGGGCGCGGCGTCGAGGCCGTCGTCAGCTGGCTGCGCGATCTGCCGCAGCCGGTCTGCGGCTGCTACAAGGCCGGGCTCACCGGCTTCGGCCTCTACCGTGCCGCCCGGCAAGCAGGCCTTTTCGTCGAGGTCATCGCCCCCAGCAAGACGCCGCGGGTCGCCGGCGATCGCGTCAAGAACGACCGCAAGGACGCAGAACTGCTCGTGCGCCTGCTCATGGCGGGAGCGCTGACCGTCGTCCACCCGGCCGTTTCCGGGTACGTGGCAGGGCATGAGCACATACGTCGCACTCCTGAGGGCGGTGAACGTCGGCGGCACCAAGCTGCCGATGGCCGCTCTGCACAGGTTGCTGGAGGGCCTGGGTCTGACCAACGTGCGCACCTACCTGCAGAGCGGCAACGCGGTGTTCGAGGCCGGTGGCGACGCCGGGAGCCCGCAGGAGTTGGCCAACGCGATCGCCATGCGCATCGAGCGCGACGCGGGGCCGCGTGTGGGTGTGCTCGTGCTGCGCGTGGCCGCGCTCGAGGCCGTGGTTGCGGCCAACCCGTTCCTCGCAGCCACCGGGGGCGCCGGCGAGGCCGACGAGGCGCCCGACGAGCAGTTCCTGCACGCCACCTTCCTCTTCGGCTCCGGCGGCGACGCCGACTTCGGTGAAGCGTCCGAGACGGCGTACGGCAAGGTCTACGAGTCCACCTTCGGCAAGCTCGAGCTGCCCGCCGATGAAGGCGAGACGGCGGCGTTCGTCGGCGTCCCCCCGCTCGACAAGCCCGTCATCTACCTCAAGCTGCCGCTCGGCTACGGGCGCACCAAGCTGAACAACGCCTGGTTCGAGCGCAAGCTCGGCACGGCCGCGACCACGCGCAACTGGCGGACGGTGCGCGCGCTCGTCGAGCTCGCCGGCGAGAACTGAGACAGAAGGAGTCACGATGCCGCCCACTTCTGCGAACGGCAAGATCTGCTACGTCGAGCTGCCGGCCGAGGACGTCCAAAGTGGTCGCGCACGGCGGCGTGATCGTGCAACCCATCGGCGGCGACGCCCCGGAGATCACCGCGCGGATCCGCGACCTCGGCGGGAACATCCTCGGGCTCTACCAGGAGCCCGAGCAGCCCGAGAGCGGTTGAGTACTCAGGTAGGGAACGAGGGTAGCTCTACCCCTCCGCAGGGAAGGAACCAGGCGTAACGGAGGTAGCAGACTATGGATGCAGACCCACCGTGCCAGTGATGTGGCCCCGGCGCTCCAGGTAACGGAACGCCGGGGCCGCTCGCATGCAGCGGCCTTCTCGTCGGCCGCCGTCAGTCGGCCGGAGCCGCCGTCGTCTCGCCGGTGCCGGCGGCAGTCGCGGCCGCTCGCTCGTCCGGCGTCATGGCGGCCAGCCGCTTGACCTGCCCGATGTCGACCTCCACGCCCTCCGCCACACGTGTGCCGTACTCGGGGTCGGCGCGGTAGAACACGGCGCACTGCCGCAGGCGGATGCGCTCCTGCGCGTTGCCGAGGTGCCCCACGATGTTGCTCACGAGGTGGTCGCGGTCCTCGTCGGTCATCACGGTGCGGTAGAGCGTGCCGGCCTGCTCGTAGTCGTCGTTGGGGTGCGGGTACGGCGTTCGCCCAGTCATTCCGCTCACCGGCATGCCCGGGTCCGCGGCGCTCGGGTCCGGCGCCGGGCCGTCGAAGCTGTTGGGCCAGTAGTTGGGCCCGGTGCCGCCGTTCTCGTCGAAGCGCATGAAGCCGTCTCGCTGGTAGTTCCGCTCCGGCGCATGCTTCGCCGCGTTCACCGGCAGGAGGTGATAGTTGGGGCCCAGCCGGTGGACGTGCGTGTCGTGATAGCTGAAGAGCCTTGCCTGCAGCATCTTGTCATTGCTCGGCGCGATTCCCGGCACGAGGCTGCTCGGCGCGAACGCCGCCTGCTCCACCTCGGCGAAGTAGTTCTGTGGGTTCCTGTCCAGCACCAGGCGGCCGATGGTGACCGGCGGGTAGTCCGCGTGCGGCCAGACCTTGGTGATGTCGAGGACGTCCCACTTGTAGGACTCGGCCTCGGCCACCGGCATGATCTGCATCTCGAGACGCCAGGACGGGAAGTCGCCACGCTCGATGGCCTCGAAGAGGTCACGCGTGGCGTAGTCGGGGTCCCTGGCCTTGATCGCATCGGCTTGAGCCGCGGTGAGGTTTCTGATCCCCTGCTCGGTCTTGAAGTGGTACTGCACGTAGAATTGCTCACCCGCCACGTTGCTCCACACGTAGCTATGGCTGGAGAAGCCGTGCATCTGACGGTAGCCGTCCGGCGTGCCGCGGTCCGAGAACAGGATCGTCACCTGGTGGACCGACTCGGGCGTGAGCGACAGGAAGTCCCAGAACATGTCCGGGTCCTTGAGGTTGGTCTGCGGGTTCCGCTTCTGGGTGTGGATGAAGTCGCTGAACTTGAGCGGGTCGCGGATGAAGAAGACGGGCGTGTTGTTGCCCGTCATGTCGTAGTTGCCCTCCTCCGTGTAGAACTTGACGGCGAAGCCTCGCGGGTCGCGCTCGGTGTCGGCCGACCCCTTCTCGCCGCCGACGGTGCTGAAGCGGACGAAGACGTCGGTCTTCTTGCCGACCTCGCTCAGGAACGCGGCGCGCGTGTACTTCGTGACGTCCGCCGTCACCTCGAAGTAGCCGTACGCGCCGGCGCCCTTGGCGTGCACGACCCGCTCGGGGATGCGCTCGCGGTCGAAGTGCCCGAGCTTCTCGAGCAGGTGCACGTCCTGCATCAGGACCGGCCCGCGCGGGCCGGCGGTGACGGAGTTCTGGTCGTCGTCCACCGCCTTGCCGAAGCCGGTGGTCAGTTTGTTGTCCTTGTCGGCCATGATCGACTCCTGGCGTCCGGCGGGCACCGCTGCGCGGCCCGCTGCTTCCGCTGGCACTCCGCGGCTTACCCGTCGTAGTCCCTGGGAAACCGTCGGCGCGACGTCGCCGGGCCGGAACGGTCCGCCGGTGCAGGGCCGAAGGCCCGGGAACAAGAGAGCCAGTACCAGCTATCAGCGGACCGGTTTCTCCGTGACATCCGTGATCACGACAGCACCAGCCGGCGGCGCTGCTGCGCACGACGCCGCTCACTCCGTGTTCCTATCTCGCGGCCAAGGTGGCGACCGCCTACCTCACGGTGCTGCTCCCCATGGCGCTCCTCTACATCTCGGGGGTGTCCATGGGAGTCCGGCTGACCGCGCGGGGGGTGGGTCGAGATGACCCTGCTGGGCCTGATCGGTCTGGCCCCGTTCGCGGCGCTCGACGTGTTCATCGGCCACCTGTTGATCGCCGACACCGTGCGCCCCTGCGATGGGCGGTCTCACCGCCGTATTCGTCTTCGCCGGGGGGCACCTGGTTCCCGGTCGGCCACGGCACCTTCTACCAGATCGCGCGACTGCTGCCGTCGTACTGGCTGGTGCGAGCCACGTGGCGCTGGGAGGGGGAGGATGGACGGCCTTCGGCTGGGCGGTGATGGCCTTCTGGTCGGTCGTCCTGAGCCTGCCGGCGGCGCGCACCTACCTGCGCGACACGCGCCACACGTAGGCGGGCAGCGCCCAGGCAGGCTGCGCCCGAGCGCGCCGAGCACGGAATGGGTCGCGCGACCGGCGTGCGCGTATCGGCTGGCCGCCGTCTGCTCGCGAATCCTTCAGGACTCCTCTGAAATGTGGCTACATTCGGGGTGCCGATGTGCACGCAAATGAGGCTTCTCGCAGCCCTTTGTGCGCACAACCCGGATGTGGGTTCTCGGCCGCTCGGCATCCTTCGTACTCGCGGCTGCGCGGCGGCCCGCCAGACGTTCAGGCGCCGTCGCGTCGGTTGCCCGCGCGAAGGAACCGCACGATGCGGTCGTACGAGATCGCGTAGTGCGCCACGACGACGGCGCTGAACACGAGACCCAGCGTGGTCCGGCCGCCGGCGATGAGCAGCCGCACCCAGCCCGGCACAGCGACCACCGGCGGGCCGCTGTCGCCGGGCACGCGGAAGACGCCCCATACGGCGGCGGCGCCGATGACCAGGCCGGCCGCCCAGACCCATCGTGCGGCCCCGTCGTGAGTCACCCAGCCCCAGTAGCCGAGCGCAGCCAGCGCGGCGAGCTCGAGCAGGAAGCGCAGCGCAAGGTTGGCGGGGTTCTCGCTCATGGAGCATCTACTACCCCGCCCGCGGGCGAAGGCATCGATGTCGTGGCCCCGGCGGAGAGCCCGGCGGAGAGACCTGAGAGTGGACTGCGTCCGCCATGCCAAGTCCCGGAGGAGAACACCGATGAGCACCACCGACCCCCGCGGCCTGCAGACGCTCGCCGTCCACGCCGGCGAAGGCCCCGACCCGGCCACGCGTGCGTTCGCTCCGAACCTGGTGATGTCGACGACCTTCGTCATCGAGCCCGACATCGCGTTCTCGGCAGAGG
>CAVOMB010000022.1:0-3710 GCA_963696935.1 uncultured Thermoleophilia bacterium
CGACGATTGCTTGTCGCTGATCTATCTGCCCTATGCCGACTTCTCGTTCTACGGGCTCTCGATCTTCGCGATCTTCTACGGTCTCGACTGGATCGCGACCGTGCCGCCGACCCTGCGCCTCACCAACGAATGTTTCGGCGATCAGGAAGCGCCCGTCATGTTCGGCTGGATCCTCGCCGCGCATCAGATCGGCGCCGCCTCGGCCACTTTCTTCGCCGGCATGATGCGCACCGTCGAGGGGCGTTATCTCGAGGCCTTCGTGATCGCCGGCGCCATCGTCCTGGGACTGGTCGCTGCGGGGATGGCGCTTTTCGTCGGCCGGGGGCCCAAACCGCCTCCGAGGGTGTGAGGACGGTTCGTCAGCCCCTCGATCGTCTCCCGGCCGCTTTTGACGAGCTCATGCGCCTCGGCGATCGAACGGTCCATGATCGCCAGGATCTCGTCCGCCAGCGCCTAGCTGAACAACGCAATCAGACCCGGGATCACCACCCACGCGGCGATCTGCCGCATGAGCGTGGCGGCGACCATCGAGGCGACGAAGGCCAGGACCTTCACCAGGCCGGGCCTCTCCAGCCACGCGAGACACCGCTCCAGGGCCAAGACGACGAAGAACCATGTCGGATTGTCGGTCAGCACGTGGAAGGACTGACCGAGGAAAAAGGGAGAGACCGCCAGCAGCAGCGAGAGCGCCAGGGCATCTCCCGGCCGGGCGCGCAGACGGTCGCGAAAGAGCACATAGGCCACGACGCACGTGCCCCACGAGAACGCCGCCACGACGAGGCGCACGGCCTCCAGCGTGGTCCCCAGAGGCCGCGCGAGAGTCGCAAGCGTCCAGTAGACCAGCGGCCCCGACCAGGCGCCATAGCCCGAGAGAAGGGGCTGGGGCCACTGGGCGGCCGCTCGCCGGACGATGACGAAGTGGACGGTTTCGTCGGCGCCCTGGAACGCGGGAAACGACCGGGTCAGCCCATGACAGGCGATGCTGACGATGAGAAAGGGCAGCGCGAGGATGAATACGTGGAGCCAGCGCGACGAAGTGAGGAGCTCACGCGCCCGGGTCGCGGAGCTCGTCACCCCTGCTCGTCCACGCCGTCGTCGATGTCGATGTCGGTCAGCTGCACCATCGGGGCATCGGGATCCAGTTGAACCAGCATCGAGCCGCACTGCGGGCAGATGGGGTGCGGCGCGTCGGTGCTGAACTCGTCGCTGCAGTTGAGGCAGGTGGCCGCGACGGGCTTGTGCTCGAAGTGAAGGGTCGCGGCCTTGAAGAGGTCGTCCTCGCCGGCGAGCATCTCGAAGTACATCTCGATGGAGTCCTGGCTGAAGTCCGCAGCAGGCGTCATCACCAGGTAGAGACCCGCGACCTTGCGGGCGCCGTTGGCGACCGCCGCCTCGCGGGCCCGGTCGATGATCCCCTGTGTGATACCCAGCTCGTGCACCTCGCTCCTCCGTCCCCGGACTGACCTCGGCTCTGTTCTACCACGCCGGTCGTATACTCGTGCGCGACGCAGACGGCAGTGGCCCTGTGGGGCTCGAGAACGGAGGCTCCGGAATGGCAGACGAGATCGAGTTCACCAACAACTACACGGACCTGAGCACCAACGGCGGATTCCAGTTCGAGTTCAAGTGCAACCGCTGCCAGAACGGATATCGCACCGAGTTCGACAGCTTCGAGATCGCCACCGCGACCAACGTGCTCGAAGGCGCCAGCGGCATGCTGGGCGGCATCTTCGGCCAGGCCGCGAACATCGCGCAGCGCGCCAAGTCGGCGGCCTGGGAGAGGTCCAGCGACAAGGCCTTCAAGCAGGCCGTGGAGGACATCCGTCCCAGGTTCGAGAGGAAGGGGCTCTGCAAGGAGTGCGCGCCCGACCTCGGCGTAGAGATGGCCGCCGCCCAGGCGGACAAGTCCGTGGAGGAGGTCTGGGCGCACGCCAAGATGGCCGAGGAGGACAAGCACCTCACCGAGAAGGACTGGCGCGAGGGCATCACCGCGTCGTGCCCGCAGTGTGAAGCGCCGCAGGCCGGCAACGCGAAGTTCTGCGCCCAGTGCGGCGCCGACCTCAAGACCGGCAAGCACTGCACGCAGTGCGGCGTCAAGCTCGAGCCGGGCGCGAAGTTCTGCTCGTCGTGCGGCGCGCCCGCGGCCTGACCGGAGTCTGATTGGCAGCCACCCCGACCATGGCCGCGAAATCGACACGCGGAAACGCATGCGTCCACGACTTCGTACAGATTTAGGACATGATTGTACGAGTATCGTCTTCCTGCGGCTTGTCACCCCTGCGGGGAAGTGGTAGAACCGGAGGTGTGAGAGAGAGGCAGTCGCCGCGCCCAGGGGCGCGGCTTTGAGGAGGGAGACGAAGCCATGAAGGTCCTTATCGTCGGCGCCGGCATGCAGGGGCAGGTCCTCACCTGGAACCTGGGCCGCAATCCGGCCGTCACCGAGATCATCGTCGCCGACTACGACGAGGAGCGCGCCGCGTTCGTCGCCGGCCAGGTCGGCAACGGCAAGGCGCTGTCCATGTTCATCAACGCGTCGGACAGCGACGCCGTCGCCAAGGCAGGCGCCGGCTGCAAGCTCATCGTCAACGCGGTCATCCCCGAGTTCAACAAGTCGATCATGACGGCGTGCCTCAAGTGCGGCGCCTCGTACATCGACATGGCCCAGGGCCAGACCCGCGCGCAGACCATCGACGAGGCCTACCTCGACCAGATGACGCTGGCCCCGGAGTTCGAGATGCAGGGCCAGTTGGCGCTGCTCAGCACGGGCATGGACCCGGGCGTCACCAACACCTTCGCAGCCAACGGCTACGAGGATCTCGATAAGTGCTTCGAGATCCGCATCAAGGACTTCGCGCTCTTCGACTCGCCGGTGCCGCTCCAGGTGTGGTCGCAGGAGACGTACTACACGGACTGCGCACAGCCTCCGCTGCTCTACGAGAACGGTGAGTTCAAGCGCGTCGAGATCTTCGGCCGCCGCGAGAAGTACGAGTTCCCGGAGCCGTTCGGCCTCGGCACCGTCATCTGTCACGACCACGAAGAGGTCAGCACCCTGCCGCGCCTGCTTCCCAAGGTGTTCGGTGACAAGGGACTGCGCTACGTCGACTTCAAGATGGGCGGCGACGCGGACGGCAGCGGCATCGACGCCGACCTCGCGATCGTCGGCTCGGGCATGACGAGCAAGTACCCGGTCAAGCTCAAGGACGGCAGCGAGGTGCGGCCGATCGACGTGTTCGTCGCGACGCTGGCACCCAACCCGCCGGCCGACGAGCTGGCCAGGCTCGCCCTCGCCGGCGAGATCACCGACTACGGCGTCGTCACCGTCGACTGCATCGGTGAGAAGAACGGCAAGCCCGCCACGGTCGGCTACTACGTCTTCCCTCCGGACATCAAGTGGGTCAACGGCCAGATCCCCGGCGCCACCTGCGTCAGCTACGGCACCAGCACGCCGGCCAGCATCTACGCAGAGTTCATCGTCGAGGACAAGATCGCCCAGAAGGGCATGATCTGCCCCGAGGAACTGCCGCGCAGCGTGCGTGACGCGTTCATCGCCGAGATGGGCGTGCGCAACATGCCGACCTTCCGCAAGGAGACCGTCGCGGCCAACTGAGCGCGGCGACAGAAGCCCCTGGGACGCTCTTCGCATGCCGAGAGCGTCGAGGGCCGGGGCGGCGCGAGCCGCCCCGGCCCTCAGTCTTCTTCGGGCCTCGAAC
>CAVOMB010000023.1:0-11365 GCA_963696935.1 uncultured Thermoleophilia bacterium
TATCACTTTGCAGTTTGTAAAAATATATTCCGCTTGAAAGAGTACTTGCATCAAACCTAACATCATATACACGCCCTGCTTCTGCTGTGCCGTTAAATAACTCGGCTACTTGCTGACCAATTGCGTTATATACAACCAAAGTTGCCTGTGTATTGTCTGCAAAACTGAATTTAATACTTGTCCCGGGTTAAACGGATTGGGATAATTTTGTTCCAGTACAAAACCGTTAGGCATTGAACCGTAATTAACTTCTACAGTTTTGCTGTATTCATATTGTCCGTCATTATCGATTTGCTTTAAGCGGTAAAAATATTTTCCTGCCGAAAGTGATTTATCAACAAAGGAATAAGTTTTAGGAGAATTGCTGTTACCGTTGCCCTGTACAAATCCGATATTCTTCCAGTCGGCTTGACTTTTAGCGCTTGGCATTTGAGTTCTTTCCACTTCAAATCCATAATTATTTATTTCAGTGGCTGTATTCCAACTCAGTTTTATCGGGGCCCTGCCGGACCGGCACGCCGGACCGCGCCGGCGCCGCCTGCCGGCCGGCGCGGTCCTCCTCGCCATGCTGCTCGGGTTCTTCCTGGCCGGGCTCTTCGACGTCCAGAACATCAAGAAGGACGTCGAGGCACGGCCCTACGGCGCCCTGCGCTCGCTGCAGCTCGCGCTGCTCGCACCCATGAGCGGGCTGAGCGGTCTGGTGCGCGCCGACGATCTGAGCACGGCCGTGGCCAACGCCCTCGGCCGCGGCGAGGGTACTCACCACACGCTCTCCCAGGTCGTCAAGACCAAGAAGCCGCTGTGGCCGCGCAAGATCACCGCCGCCAAGCCGCTGCGGCTCTACGTCGCCGGCGACTCCATGGACCAGGTCTTCGGGTCCTCGCTGGTCAACCTCTCGCAGGCCACCGGGCTGGTGAAGGCCAAGAACGACTACGAGGTGTCCAGCGGCCTCAGCCGGCCCGACTTCTTCGACTGGCCGCAGCGGCTGGTCGACCAGATCGTCGACTACAAGCCCGACGCCGTCGCCGTGCTCTTCGGCGCCAACGACAGCCAGGACGTTCTGTACGACGGCAAGGTCCTCAAGGTCGGGACCAAAGCTTGGCAGAAGGTCTACGCGCAGCGTGTCGGCGCGGCCATGGACATCCTCACCAAGGGCGGCCGCAGGGTCTACTGGGTGGGCAATCCGATCATGCGCGACTTCGGCTACCGCGGGCGCATCGCGATGATGGACCACCTCTACGAGGCCGAGGCCAAGAAGCATCCCGGGGTGACGTTCGTCAGCACGTGGAAGCTGTTCTCCGACGCCGGCGGCTCGTATTCGGACTACCTCAAGGACGCCAACGGCGACTCGATCCTGATGCGCGCGCCGGACGGCATCCACCTCACGCGCGCCGGCGGCGACCGCATGGCCGCGCTGGTGCTGGGCATCATCGAGAAGGACTGGGGGATGACGGGCTCTGCCTCGCCCTCGCCCAGCGCCTCGCCCTGACCTCAGGCGCCGTCGTCCACCCAGTCGCGCGTCAACACCAGCCAGAACGCCAGCCCCGCGTGGTCGCCGTACCGGCGGAACCGGCGCCGGATGGTGCTGTCGGCGATCAGCTTGCCTTTGGGTCTGCCCTGCAGCCGCGCGTACTTGGGCCGCGTCCACGAGTCGAGCACCAGGCGGGAGTGGCGGCCGAGCAGCAGCATGATGTGGGCCGCGGCGTAGGGCCCGACGCCGGGGAGCTCGAGCAGCGCGCGCTCGACCTCCTCGTCGGGCAGCTCGTCGCGGCGGGCGGTGAGCAGGGCCTCGAGGTCGAGCTCGCCGCCGGCCACCCGTGCCGCGACGTCGCGCAGGTACGGACCGCGGTAGCCGGCGCGGGCCACGTCCTTGAAGAAGTCCTCGCCGGCGTCCGCCATGGCCTCCGGCGTGGGGAAGGCGCGCCCGCTGACCTCGCCGGGCGGCGCCCCCGGGGCCGGCTCTCCGAGCCGGCCGACCAGTGCGCCGACCATGCGTTCGGTGGCCGACCAGGCGCAGTTGGTGGTGCATACCGTCTTGACCACGTCCTCGAAGACGGTGGGGCTGCGCAGCAGGCGGCCGGCGCCGCGTGCCGCCCAGGCCAGGTCGGGGTCGACGGAGACGGCTGCGTAGAAGCCGCTCAGGTCGTCCGCGAGGCAGAGCATGCGCCGCGCGGCCGCCATGAGGGCCGCCGCGCCGGCGGCGCCCGGCGGCGGTCCGTCGTCGGCGATGGTCACCGCGAGCAGCGGAGGAGCCGGTCGGTCCTGCCCGGCGGTCCCCGGCGGTGCGTCCGTCGACTGCGCCTGCACTTCGCCGGCCGCCTCGAGCCGCACCGTGCGCGGCCCCTCCGGCGTGGCCAGTGTGACCGCCGCGCCGAGCCCGTCCGCGTCGATCGCCATCGGCGGGAGCTCGGCGACGCCGTGGGAGCCGAGCGTGCGCCGCAGGTCGACGGGCTCGCCGCCGGCGCCGCGCAGCTCGATGAGGGCGACCGGCATCACGATGATGCCCGTGCGCCGGTCATCCGGCGGCGATGAGGGCGACGCCGGCGAGGGTCGCGGCCGCGCCGGCGAGCTGGTGCAGGGCGATGCGCTCGCGCAGGACGCCAAAGGCGAGCAGTACAGTCACGACGGGGTACAGCGAGCCGAGCACGGCCACCAGGCTCAGGTAGCCGTGCGTGGTGGCCAGCGCGAACAGCCCGTTGGCGCCGGTGTCGAAGATCCCGACGGTGACGATGAACTTCACCGCCGAGCGCTCCACGTTCACCTTCGGACGCAGCGCCAGGAAGATGACGCCGAACAGGACGGCCGACGAGAGGCGGCCACCGAGCATGGCCCACAGCGGGTCGTAGCGCGACGTGGCGTCGTAGCCGAGCAGGACGAGGCCCATGCAGACCGCTGCCAGCAGCGCCAGTCCGACGGCGGTGCGCTGCACCCGCCGCGAGGGCCGCGGGGCAGGGCCGCGGCGGGTCGCGGCGGCCACCGGGAAGCCGGTGGCGGGAGCGGGCACCGGCAGGGTCTCCCGCTGGAACAGCGCCTGCGCCTCGCCCGGCTCCACCGCCGGTTCGTTGGGCAGGGCGGCGACGCCGACCGTGTCACCGCGCCGCGCCGGCTCTATGGCGACCAGGATCACGCCCACAGCGGCGAGGGCCACGCCGGCCATCTGGACCACCGCCGGCCGCTCGCCGGACGCGATCCCGACGGCGAACGGGATGAGCGCGTTGGTGGCGCTGATGGGCGCCACGATGCTCATGGTCCCGATGGCGAGAGCTTTGTAGAAGAAGGAGATGGCGACGACGCTGGCCAGACCGCCGAGCATGACCGGCCACACGGCGTGCAGGCCGGGCCACCCGTGCCCCGCTCCCAGGGTCACCAGCGCCGCCCCGACGAGGCCCACCAGCTGGCTGCCCATGATGACCGCCCAGAGGCCGGCGCGCCGGGTGCCGAGGCCGCCGAGGAAGTCGCCGGAGCCCCACAAGACCGAAGCGGCGAGGGCGAGAGCCATGCCGAGCATGGCCAGAGGCTATCACGGCAGGTGGTACGCTTTTGGCCATGGAGGGACCGGTCGACATCCCGGAGAGCGACGAGGCGCTGCTCGCCGAGTGTGACATGCAGACGTTCCGCTCCGGCGGACCGGGCGGCCAGCACCAGAACAAGACCGACAGCGCCGTCCGCCTGGTGCACCGAGCGACCGGCCTGACCGCCACCAGCAGGGCGCAGCGCAGCCAGTACCTGAACAAGATGGACGCGCTGCGCCGCCTGCGTCTCAAGCTGCGGCGGCTGAACGAGCCGCCTCCGCCGCCGCGTCGCCCGACGCGGCCCTCGCGGGCCGCCAAGGAGCGGCGCCTCGCCGAGAAGACGCGGAGGGCGGCCGCCAAGCGCATGCGCCGCCCGCCCGGGCCGGGCGAGTAGACGCCCGGCCGTGAGGGGCGGCGCACTGTAGAGTACCGCCCATGGTCGTCCTCATCGGGATCCTTCTGGTCGCCTTCGTCGCCGGCGTGTTCGGCAGCATGCTGGGCGTCGGCGGCGGGGTCATCATGGTCCCGGTCCTCAGCCTGGCCTTCGGCGTGCCGATCAAGACGGCCATCGCCACCAGCATCGTCTGCGTCATCGCCACGTCGTCCATGGCCCAGATCACCTTCGCCGCCCGCGGCATGACCAACATGCGCCTCGGCATGCTGCTCGAGGTCGCGACGACCGTCGGCGCCATCGCCGGCGGCATCACCGCGGTGCTCGTCGACGGCCGCTACCTGCAGGTCGCCTTCGCCTGCGTGCTGTTCTACGTGGCCTGGCAGATGGGGCGGCGGCGGGGCGACATCGTGCCGGTGGAGGGCCCGGTCCTGCCCGCCTCCTACTACGACCCGGCGGAGGGCCGTGAGATCCGCTACGGCGCACACGGCCTCGGCCTCGGCTTCGGACTCTCGTTCGTCGCCGGCAACGTCTCCGGGCTGCTCGGCGTCGGGGGCGGCGCGTTCAAGGTGCCGATCATGAACCTGCTCATGGGCATCCCGCTCAAGGCGACCATCGCCACGAGCAATCTCATGATCGGCGTCACCGCCGCCACCAGCGCAGCCATCTTCTACGGGCGCGGCTACATGGACCCGCACTGGGCCGTGCCCGCGGCGCTCGGCATCCTCGCCGGCGCCCGGCTCGGACCGCGGCTGGCCATCCACCTGCCCACTCGGGTGCTGCTCATCGCCTTCGAGGTCGTGCTGCCCGTGTTCGCCGTCCTGATGATCCTCAAGGCGCTGGGGGTGGCCGCGTGAGCGAGCGGCAGACTCCGGGGCCGGAGCCGTCGCCGAGGCATCAGATGGACCCGATCGAGCGCACGGTCAACCGCATCCTCGTCGTGGGGGTGGCGCTCGCGGTCGCTCTGATGGCCACCGGCCTGGTCCTGGGCGTCGTCGACGGGCAGGGCCTGCCGTCGCACGTGGTCTCGCTCGCCGACCTGCCGTCGCTGCTCGGCTCGCTCGACCCGGCCGCCTATCTCTCGCTGGGGCTGATGGTCCTGATCGCCACGCCGTTCGTGCGCGTCGGCGGGTCGATCATGGCGTTCGCGCGCGAGCACGACCGCCGCTACGTGCTCATCACGGCGGTCGTGCTGGTCGTCATGTGTCTCGGCGTGGTGCTCGGGCGGGCCTGAGCGCCTGGGAAGACCGCCTTCGGGCTCTCTGTTTCCGTGGAGCCGATGTCGGTACATCTGGTCGGCGACACTCTCACATCTTGGCCGTACGTCGAGCCACCGTAGACACGGTTTCACAGGGCCACACAGGTGACCTGTGGCGACGCGACGTGCGGCGGAAGCTCGCGGCGGGAGTCAGAGCGCGCAGGTGGGGGCGGCGTCCAGGCCGCGTACAGCGGCCGCAGCCCGCCGGCCCGAGATCATCGCACCCTGCAGGGAGGCTGTGTCGCGGTGGTCGCCGCAGACGAAGAGGCCCTCGCGCAGGCGCACGGGGCGGTCGGCCGTCGTGAGGGCCACCGGCGGCTGGGCCGGCAGCGCGAAGGGGATGCGCAGGGCGCGCAGGAGACGCCAGTCGTCCACCTGCGCGCCGAACCAGCCGCGGAGCTGGTCGCGGACGGCCTCGCCGAGCGCCGCGTCGTCCAGCGGCGGGATCCCGAGCACGGTGGCCGAGACCAGCGCCGCCCCCGGCGGCGCGTAGCTCGGCGCCACGTCGCTGGGCACGCAGAGGTCGTTGACCGGCCCGGCGCCCTCGCCGTTCAGCACCAGGAGGGGCTCGCCGACCGGCGAAGTCTCGGCGGCGTAGTGGAGCGTGGTGACGGCCCGGGGAGCCGGCGCCTCCACGGCGCCGGTGAGCCGGGCCGCCTCGGGGCCGTCGGCGGCGACGACCACGGAGGCCGCCTCGAGCCGCTCGCCGCCGGCCAGCACCACGTGGCCCGGCCCGGCGGATTCGACCGTGGCGCCGTAGCGCACGGCCGCCTCCGGCACGCCCTCGGCCAGCTGGCGCGGGATGGCCTGCATGCCGGCGGCCGGCAGCACCGCATCGCCCTGCGAGAAGAGCTTGAAGACGAAGGCGAAGAGACGGCTGGACGTCTCCAGCGAGGGGTCGAGGAAGATGCCTCCCAGGAACGGGCGGAAGAACGCCTCGACCAGCTCGCTCGAGAAGCCCTCGCGGTGCAGCGCCTCGGCGGTGGTCACCTGCGGAGCCGTGAGGATCTCGTTGATGGAGCCGCGGGAGAGGCGCCGCCGCAGCCGTGCCACGCGGAGCTTGTCGGGCACGCTCCCCGGCGCGTCGCGCAGGCTCTCGAGTGCCCGCACGGGATGGCGGAAGGGGTCGGCGATGCGCGAGAAGCGGCCGTCCCTGCGGATGAGCGCGCCGCTCTCGAACGGGCGCAGCCCGAGGCGCTCGTAGTCGAGCACCCGGCGCGCCTCGGGGTAGGCCGTGAGCAGCACCTGGAACCCGCGGTCCAGCAGAAAGCCGTCGACCGCGTCGGTGCGCACCCGGCCGCCGGGTGCGTCGCCGCGCTCGAGCACGAGCACGTCCAGCCCGGCAGCGTGCAGCTCACGCGCACAGCAGAGCCCGGCGACGCCGGCGCCGACGACGATGACGTCAGTCATCGGCGCAGTCTCCGCACGCGGGCGCCTCGGGCGCCGTGCGCCGCCATTCGGCGTCCGTGCCGGCGGCGCCCGGTATCAGCTTGTCCCAGTACGCTGCCAGCTGCAGCAGGTCGGCGTCGCCCAGCTTGTCGAGGAACAGTCGCCGGACGCCGGCGAGGTGCGTGGCGCGGGCCTGCTGCAGGCGCGCATCGCCGGTCTCGGTGAGCACCGCGTTGTAGCCGCGGCCGTCCTCGGGGCAGCGCTCGCGCGCCACGAGGCCCTCGCGCTCCAGGCGGTCGACGAGGCGGGTCACTCCGCTGGGGCTGACCAGCACGGAGCGTGAAATGTCCGACATGCGCAGCCGCCGCCCGGGCGCGTCCTCGAGCAGCAGCAGCACCTCGTAGGAGCGCAGCGGGAGGTCGTTGGTGGCGGCGAGGTGCGAGTCGAGCTCGTGGAGCAAGGCGCTGTGCACGCGCAGAAACCCGCGCCACGCGCCCAGTTCGTTCTGGTTCAGTCGTCCGACCTTCTCTGCGCTGTCGCTCACGCACTCCTCCAGAGTGGGCCCGATGGCAGTATACCCGCCGCCGCACCTGGGCTCGGGGGACGGTCTTGCATTACCACGATACGGTCAGTAGCATCCTAGCCTGACCGGTTCCCCCCGTCCTGGCGAAGACGAGAACCGGCGCTGGCCACGTCGGCGCCTTCACGGGTGGACCGGCCGGTACCGTCTCACTGTCGACAGCCGCACGGAGGTCCACCATGGCGGACGAGAAGTCTCAGGCATGGCACCGCCGCGACCACAGTCGTGACCTCACCGGGCTCGGATGGCTGGAAGCAGATGTCCTCCGCGTCGTCTGGGACAGGGGAGAGGTCACCGTCCGCGACGTGTACGAAGAGCTGCGGGAGACCCGCCGTATCGCCTACACCACGGTGATGAGCGTGCTCCGCAACCTCGCGGCGAAGGGGCTGCTGGAGCAAGACAAGTCCCAGGCGGCGTACGTCTACCGCCCCAAGGTCACCGACGAGCAGGTCGCGCACGGCATCCTCGACGCGCTGGTGGACAAGATCATGGGCGGCAACACAGGGCCGCTCATCGATTATCTGCAGAAGCCGCGTAGCGACGACTGACGAGCCGGACGGCGGCCGGGCGGTTCTCGCCGCGGCTGCGAGCCGGGCTCGCGCACGTAAAGAAGGCCGGGAGTGGCGCGAGCCACTCCCGGCCTTCTGCTGCCTCCGTGGTCGTGATTGCGGCCTTGAGGTGCAACTGCACGTGGGTGTCGATGTCGTCGCCGGCCATGATGGGCAGCCCGTTGGCGTTCGAGTACGGCACCCGGCCGTCCCACTTGGCGGTGTTGTAGGCGATCAGGACCTTGGCGTAGTAGAGGACGGCGTAGGGCGCCTGCTCGTAGAAGATCTGCTGCATGCGCGTGACCTGGGTCTTGCGCGTGGCGGCGTCCATCTCGGAGACCTGCTGCTGGTACGGCGTGTCGCACTCCTTGTCCGACCAGCAACAGTCGTTCCACATCTCGATCTGCTCGGTGATGAAATCGGCGAGCATGTAGTCCGGGTCGCTGTTGCCGCTCCAGCGACTCCTCGCGCGTCGACCGCGTAGCCGCCCATGCAGGTGGCGACGATCTTTTGCTTGTCCACCGCCCAGCTCACGGCTCGGCGGAACTTGATGTCCTGCAGGACGTGGTTGCCGAGCGAGTCCGGGCTCGCGTAGGAGTTGAAGGCGAGCTCGACCAGGTACTTTTGGTCGGCTGCGGTGGCGGTGATGCCGGGCTCGCTCTTGAGCGCGTTGAACTGCGCCACCGGCACGCCGAACGCCACGTCGATGTTCCCGCTCTTGAGGCCCGTCGTCATGGTGCTCTGGTTGGTGTAGAGCTCGACGATGACCTCGTCGATCCTGGGAGTCCTGCGCCAGTAGTCTCTGTCGGTCACCAGGCGGACGTACTCACCCTTCTTGACCTCGACCACCTGGAACGGGCCCGAGCCGACGATCGGCGGGTTGTTTCGGAAGGAGTTCTGCGCCTGCTTGCCCGAGATCTTGCTCCAAGCGTGCTTGGGCACGATCGGGATCCACCTGCTCAACATGTTGGCCTTGGGCCTGCTCAGGTAGAACTTGACCGTGGAGTCGTCGACGGCGACGGCCTTCTCTTTTGCATGCGCTCGGGGGTGCGGCCAGGGGGAACGGCGGCGGATTGCCGCCGGGCGGCTCGCGTGGGTAGAGTCTGGCGGTCGCAGTCAGGTCGAGCTGGAGAGGGGTCGGCATGTCCGGGAGCACGGCGGATCAGGCGGGCGCGGAGCGCGAGAGGGTCGCGCTCGCCGTGCAGGAGTTGCTGGACGACCTCGTCGCCGACGACCCGGTCCTGGCGACGACGCTGGGACTCTCGGAGGGCGCCGGCCGCCTGCCGTCGTGGTCGGCCGCGGCGCGCGAGCGGCGCGTGGAGCTTCTTCACGCACACGAGCGTGCCCTCACGCCCCTGCTCGCGGCAGAAGACACCGGCGCCGCCGTCGACGCGTTCGCGGCGCTGCAGGTGGTCCGGCGCCGGCTCCGCGCGCTCGAGCTGTCGCGCAAGCCGCAGCGGCACCCCGCCGCGGCGCTCGAGGTGGTGGCCGGCATCTTCCCGTTGCTCGTGCGCGAGCTCGGATCGGTGGACGAACGCGTCGCCGCCGTGGCCGGCCGGCTCGAGGCCGTCCCCGGCCTGCTCGCGGAGGCGAAGGAGGCGCTCGAACCCGGCCTCTCCGCCGCCGCCGTCGAGAGCGGCGTCGACTTCTCCGAGGGCCTCGTCGACCTGGTCGGCGACACAGCGCGCGCCTTCGCCGCCTCGGTAGGGCGCGAGGGCGCGGTCGACGGGCCGTCGGCCGTGGCCGCTGCGGCGCTTGAGGAGTACGGCGCGCATTTGCGCCGGGAGCTCGGCCCGCAGGCCATCGCCGAGTGCGGCGCGGGCGAAGGTGTGCTCGCCGACGTGCTCCTCTGGGAGCACTGCCTGGACGATCCGCCCGAGGCGCTCGCCGCGTACGGCCGCGAGGTGCTGGACGAGACCCGTGCGCTCATGGAGGAGCTCGCGGCTGCGGGCGGCTACGCCGACGCGGCCTCCGCCGTCGCGGCCGCGCAGGCGGCGACGCCGACGGCCGCCGACCTCGTCCCCGCCTACACGCGCGCCGTGGCCGAGGCGCGCGAGTACGTCGTCGGGAACGACATCGCCGGCCTGCCGGCCGGCGAAGAGCTCGAGGTCATCGCCACGCCGGGGTTTCTGCGCAGCCTGCTGCCGTTCGCCGCCTACGACGCGCCCGGCCCGTTCGCCGCGCGCCAGCTGGGCTTCTACTACGTCACCCCGCCGCCGGACGACCTGCCCGAGGACGAGGTGCGCGACATCCTGCGTGGCCACGCGTTCGCGTCCCTGCGCACGACCGGGGTGCACGAGGCGTACCCCGGCCACCACCTCCAGCTCGTCAGCGCCAACCAGGCGCCGACGCTGGCGCGGCGCATCGCCGGGCTGCCCGACGGTGGCAACATCCTCGTGGAGGGCTGGGCGTTCTACTGCGAGGAGCTCATGGACGCCCAGGGCTTCCTCGACGACCCGGCCGTGCGTCTCCTGCGCCTCAACGACCAGATCTGGCGCGCCTGCCGCGTCGTCATCGACGTGGAGCTGCACCTGGGGCGCATGAGCCTCGAGCAGGCCGTGGAATTCCTGGTGCGCGAGGCGCGGATGAACCGGCGCGAAGCGCAGCTCGAGTGCCGCCGGTACGCGGAAGAGCCGGGGCAGGCGATGAGCTACCTGCTCGGCAAGCGCGAGGTGCTGCGTCTGGCCAACAGGTGGCGCGCGGCCCGGCACGGCTCGCTGCGCGCGTTCCACGACGAGCTGCTCTCGTGGGGCTCGGTGCCTCCGGCCGTGATCGCCTGGGGCATGGGGCTGGGGCCTCGCCCGGCCGCGGTGCGGGTCAGTTCCTGACCCGCTCGCGCTCCTCGGCCCCCCATAGTACCACCCTGTCGCGGCCGCGGTCCTTGGCCTGGTAGAGGGCCTTGTCCGAGAGCTCCATCAGCTCGTCCAGCACGGTGGCGTCGCGAGGGCACGTCGCGACGCCCACGCTCAGCGTGATGTTGACCTCGGGCGGCAGGCCCAGGCCCGTGTAGCGCGTGCCGCCCAAGGTCCTGCGCACGCGCTCGGCGACGAAGTACGCCTTGTCGCCCGGCGTGCTCGGCAGGAGGACGGCGAACTCCTCGCCGCCGTGCCGTGAGCAGATGTCCGAGGTGCGCAGCACGTCCTTCATGGCACGCGCGACCGTCTGCAGTACGCGGTCGCCGGTCGCGTGCCCGTAGGTGTCGTTGAACTGCTTGAAGTTGTCTATGTCGAGCATCAGCACGCTGAGGGGCTCCTGATGCCGCAGGCTGCGCTCGATCTCCTCGCCGGCGCGGTTCATGAAGTAGCGCCGGTTGTAGAGGCCCGTGAGGTGGTCGGTGACCACCTGACGGCGGATGGCGTCGTACTTGTGCGCGTTGGTGAGGGCGCTCTGCGCGTGGTTCTGGAGGGCGGTCAGGATGTCGCCGGTGAGCAGGGCGGCGTACTCGCCGCTGGTCGACGTGGTCAGCAGGGCCATGTCGCCGACGTTCTCCACCCTGATCGGGATGACCTGCTGGTGGGTCATGGTGTGGGGGAAGAGCGAGCAGCTGTGGCCCTCTACGCGCGTGATCTCGCCGGAGGCGATCGCCTGGCGCACCGGGCAGTCCGGCGTGTAGGCGCAGCACTCGGCCGAGAGCGTGGGGGTGAGTACGCCCTGCGCCCCCTCGAGTGAGAAGGCGCGGGCCTCGGG
>CAVOMB010000024.1:0-22121 GCA_963696935.1 uncultured Thermoleophilia bacterium
GCATCTGGACGACGAGCGCGTCCACGCTCTCGAAGCGCAGCTCGTCGCGGATCTTGTGCAGGAAGTCGAGGCGGATCTCGCGGTCGTAGATGTCCCCGCTGAAGTCGAGGAGGAAGGCCTCCACCGTGATGTGCGTGGTCGGCGCGTCCTTGCTCTGGAAGGTCGGGTTGTGGCCGATATTCACGGCGGCCCGGTACCAGGCGCCGTTCACCGAAGCCCGGACGGCGTACACGCCGCGCCCCGGGAAGATCGTGCCGGCCTCGACGTCCACGTTGGCCGTCGGCACGCCGAGCGTGCGGCCGCGCTGGTCGCCGTGCACGACGACGCCCGCCGCCGAGGGTGGCCGGCCGAGGATCTCGCGCACCTCCCCGAGCTCTCCGTCGTGCAGCAGCCGGCGGATGCGCGTCGAGCTGATGGTCTCCCCGTATTCGGTGACGAGCGGGCAGATCTCGACGTCGTAGCCGTTGGCGGCGCCGCCGGCGCGCAGTTGCGCCGCATCGCCGGCGCCGCCGGCGCCGAAGTTGAAGTTCTCGCCGACCACGACGGCCCGGGCCTGGAGCTTGCCGGCCAGCAGGCTCGCGCAGAACTCCGCCGGCGTGAGCGCCGCGAGGTGCTCGTCGAACGGCAGCATGACCAGCTCGTCCGGCCCTATCTCGCCGATCAGCCGGATCTTCTCTTCGTTGGAGGTGAGCAGACGGGGCACCCGGGCGGGGTCGACCACGGTGAGCGGGTGCCTGTCGAACGTGACCACTGCGCTGGCCAGGCCGCGCTCGCGGGCGATCTCGACGGCGCGGCCGATGACGGCGCGGTGGCCGGCGTGTACGCCGTCGAACGTCCCCAGCGCCAGCGCGCGCGGGTGCGCGGCCAGGCGCGAGATGTCGGCGACGACCTCCATCAGAGCCTGACGAGCAGCTTCAGTGCGTTGCCTTCTTCCGCGGGCCCGTAGATGGCGACGAGCTCCCCGCGGAACGTGAATCGCACGGGCTCCTGCGGGCCTCCGGGCAGACGCGCGCCGTTGCGCACAGCCGCCACCTGCGCCGCCGAGAGTTCGATGCCGGGCATGAACTGCAGCGCCACCGCCGCCGGGATGAGGCCGGGGATGTGCTCGTCGCCGGCCTCTCGCGCGGCGATGGCGTCCTCGAACTCGGCCAGCGTCTGGGCATCCTCGAGCCGCAGGTCGCCCACGGCGGAGCGGGAGAGCTGCTCCAGGTGCGCGCCGCACCCGACGGCCTCGCCGATATCGATGGCCAGTTGGCGCACGTAGGTGCCCTTGGAGCAGGCGATACGGCAGCGCATGGTCTGCGCGTCGTCGTCGAACTCCAGCACCTCGATGGCGTCGATCACGACTTCCTTGACCGGGGTCTGGACGACCTCGCCGCGGTGGGCCTTCTTGTACAGGCGCTCGCCGTCGACCTTGACGGCGGAGGTCATGGGGACGCTCTGCATGATGCGCCCGAGGAACCTCGGGATTACCTCATCCACGGCCGCGCGTGTGGTCCGCTCGCCCGTCTCCGACAGGTCACCGGTCAGGTCGCCGGTGTCCGAGCGCACCCCGAACCGCACCGTGCACTCGTACTCCTTGGGCAGGTCGACGAAGAAGCGCGCGAGCTTGGTGCCCCTTCCGACCAGCACCACCAGCAGGCCCGTGGCGAACGGGTCCAGGGTCCCTGCGTGGCCGACCTTCTTCACGTCCGGCCGCAGACTCCGCCGCAAGCGGGCGACGACGTCGTGCGACGTGAAGCCCTCCGGCTTGTCGATCAGGAGGACTCCGTCGAGAAGAGCCTTTCGAGTTCTGAACTGAGCCACGCGATCACCTCCTCCGGGCGTTCGTCGCTGGAGAAGCCGGCCGCCAGCTTGTGGCCGCCGCCGCCCTGCAGGGCGGCGATGGCGCTGACGTCGATGCTCTCCGAGCGCAGGCTGACCCGCGTGCGCGGGCTGCCGGTCTGTTCTTTGACGGCGGCGGCGGCCTCCACACCATCGACGCCGCGCAGGCTGTCGACGATGCCCTCGGTCTCTTCGGGCCCGGCCCCGGTGGCCTCGTAGTCGGCCAGGGTGATCGCGGCCAGCAGGGCCTTGCCGCCGGCCACGGAGCGTGCGCCGGCGACGGCGCGCGCCCAGAGGCGCAGAGAAGCCTCGGACCGCCGCTCGTAGAGCAGCGCGTACAGGCCGGTGACGTCGGCGCCGAGCTCCACCAGCCAGGCGGCCGTGCGGAACGTGGCCGGCGCCGTGCTGTCGTGGTGGAAGTGGCCGGTGTCGAACGAGATGCCCGCGTACAGAGCTGCGGCGGCCCGTGGAGAGGGCCGCAGCCCGAGCGCGCGGGCGATGTCGCACACCAGCTCGCTGGTGCTGCTGGCGCGGCCGCGGACGAAGCCCAGCTCGCCGTACAGCGGGTTGTCGTGGTGGTGGTCGATGTTCACGGCCACGTCCCCCCAGCTCGGCAGAGCCAGCCGCTGCGGGTCGCCGGAGTCGAGCGCGTAGAGCGCGGCCTCGGCCGGCGGGGCCCCGCGGCGCACTCGCCCGGGCGGCAGCAGTTCGTCGGCGAGCGGCAGCAGTTCGTCCTCCGCGACCCAGAGCTCGGCCTCCACGCCCAGCTGGGCGAAGAGGTCGAGCATGCCGGCTGCCGCGCCCAGCGCGTCCGTGTCGGGCTTCTCGTGGACGGCGAGCGCCACCCGTCGCTCGCCGGGCATGCGCCGGCACAGCGCGTCGAGGTCTGCCGGGAGCTGGTTCACGACGCGGCCCCGCGGGCGTCCGGACCCTCAGGACCGGCGGAGTCGTCCTCCGCCTCGTCTTCGGTGTCCATGCCGGGCACCAGGATCTCGTGCTGCTCCTCCCCGAGCACCTGGGCCTCGCGCTTGAGCGCGCGCTCCAGGCGCAGGGCGTTGTCGAGCGTGTCGTCGTAGAAGAACTGCAGCTGCGGCGTGCGCTTCATGTGCAGCGACGTGTTGATCTTGGCCTGAAGGACGCCGCGCGACTTCTCAAGAGCCGTCATCGTGAGCTCGCGCTCGGTCTCGCCGCCGAGCACGCTGACGAAGACCTTGGCGTGCCGCAGGTCGGGGGTCGTCTCGACCCCCGTGACGGTGACGAACCCCACGCGGGGGTCCTTGAGCCCCTCCGCGGTGATGACCGAGGAGAGCGTCTCTTTGATGCCTTCGTTGATCTTCAGAAGTCGATGTCCCATACCGTGTCCACCGGGTCGGCGGTCTTGAGCAGCACCCGCGCGACCTCGTAGTCGTGTGCGTTCACATAGCGGTCGATGTCGTCGAGGCGTTCCCGTGTCTGCTGCAAGGAAGACGCGGCGAGCACGACGAGGACCCGCGCCCGCCGCCACGCGTCCTGCAGCCCTACCTCGCTGAACGAGGCGCGAAACCGGGACTGCAGGACGTCGCGCAGCGATTTCAGCGGTGCGCGCTTCTCCTTGAGCGACCGGGCCTCAGGGAAGTGCAGTTCCGCGAGATACACGCCGATGCAGGCGTCAGGCCTCACGGGCGACTTCTCGGGTCTGGTACGCCTCCAGCACGTCCCCTTCTTTGAGGTCGTTGAAGCCGTCGACCAGGATGCCGCATTCGAAGCCTTCCAGGACCTCACGCGCGTCATCGGCGAAGCGCTTGAGGGAGCCCATCTTGCCGTCGTGGACGACCACGTCGTTGCGGAGTACGCGCACGTTGGCGTTACGCACGATCTTGCCGTGCGTGACCATGCAGCCGGCGATGGTGCCGAGCTTGGACGCCTTGAACGTGGTGCGCACCTCGGCCTGGCCGAGCACGACTTCCTCGATGGTCGGCTTGAGCATGCCGACCAGGGCTGCCGTGATGTCCTCGGTGACCTTGTAGATGACGCGATACGTCCGCACGTCCACGCCCTCGCTCTCCGCGAGGGTGGTCGCCTGCGGGCTGGGGCGCACGTTGAAGCCGATGATGATGGCCTCGGACGCGGCCGCCAGCATGACGTCGGACTCGTTCACACCGCCGACGCCCGAGTGGATGATGCGCACCTTGACCTCGGGGTGCTGGATCTTGAGCAGCGCGTCGCTGAGCGCCTCGAGGCTGCCCTGCACGTCTGCCTTGACCACCAGGTTGAGGTCGAGGACCTTGCCCGCTGCGATGCGCGCGAACACGTCGTCGAGCGTGAGTGTCCGCTGCTTGGCCAGAGCCTCCGTCCTGAGACGGTTGGCGCGCTTCTGCCCGAGGGTACGCGCGGCGCGCTCGTCCTTGACCACGCGGCAGAACTCGCCGGCGACCGGCAGTTCGTCGAAGCCGACGATCTCGACCGGCGTGGACGGTCCGCCGGCCTTGAGCGGCTCGCCGCGGTAGTCGCGCATGGCGCGCACCTTGCCGCTGGCCTCGCCGGCGACGATGGCGTCGCCGACCCGGATGGTCCCCCGGCTGATGAGGATGGTCGCGACGACGCCGCGCCCCGGGTCGACCTGAGACTCGATCACGAACCCACTGGCCGGCGCGTCGGGGTTGGCCTTGAGGTCGCTGACCTCGGCCACCAGGAGCAGCGTGTCGAGGAAGTCGTCGAGCCCGATACGCTGCTTGGCGCTGGCCTCGACGAAGATGTTGTCGCCGCCCCACTCCTCGGGCACGATGCCGTACTCGGCGAGCTGCTGCTTGATACGCTCGATGTTGGCGTCGGGCTTGTCGATCTTGTTGATGACGATCACCACGGGTACCTGTGCCGCCTTGGCGTGGTCGATGGCCTCCACGGTCTGCGGCATGACGCCGTCGTCCGCGGCCACGACGATGGCGGCGATGTCGGTGATCTTGGCGCCGCGAGCGCGCATGGCGGTGAAGGCGGCGTGGCCGGGCGTGTCGATGAAGGTGATGGGATGGCTGTTGTGCTTCACCTGGTACGCGCCGATGTGCTGCGTGATGCCGCCGGCCTCGCCGGCCGCCACCGCGGTGTCGCGGATGGCGTCGAGCAGGCTCGTCTTGCCGTGGTCGACGTGACCCATGACGGTGATGACCGGAGCCCTCGGCTGGAGGTCCTTGGGATCGTCCACGACCTCCTTCTCGAGCTCGGCCTCTTCATCCGCCGCGTGGGTGATCTCGATCTCGCGGTTGAAGTCGGTGGCCAGGACCTCGATGGCCTCATCGCTGAGCGTCTGCGTGATGGTGACCATCTCGCCGTAGCCCATGAGAGCCTTGATGATGTCCGAGGTCATGACTCCAAGCAGCTGGGAGATGTCCTTGACCGTGGAGCCGGACGGCACCTTGACCAGGCCGGTCGGGACGACGGGAGCGGTCTGCTGCTCCTCGCGGTCCCTGCCGCGCCCGCGGCCGCGGCCACGGCGCCGGTCGCCCGGGCCGCCGCCTCGCCGGGAGGCGCCGGCGTCGATGATGACACGGCGCTTCTTGCCGGCCGGGCCGCCGCCGGAGCGGCGGCGCACCGCGCTGGCCGCAGGCGCCGCGTAGGCCTTCTCGATCGCCTCATCGTCGACGTTGACCTCTCCGCCGACTACCTCGATACCCGCTTTCTTGAGGTGGGCGAGCACATCGTCGACGCTTGTCTTTCTCTGGGTCGCAATGTCCGAGACTTTACGTTTCGCCATTCACCTCACCGCCTTTCGTCGTTCCCGGGACGCGCGAAGACCGCACGTACCTCGGGATCGAGAGTCACCGGGCCGCGGAAGGCGCGCGCGAACGCGCGCTTCTTCTCCGCGGCCTCGAGACAATTCTCTGCTGGACACAAATAGGCGCTCCTGCCGGGAGCGCCGGGCCACGCCGTGACGACGCGGCCGTGATCTGCGACGAGCCTGATCAGCTCGTCCTGGCCACGCCTGCGGCGACAGCCGACGCATGTCCTCTCCGGCGTCGCCACGGCGGTCACTCCTCGGTCGCCTCCGCGGCCTCCGCTCCAGCCGCCGGAGCCGCCTTGGGCTCGGCGGGCACGTAGTCCGCGTGGATGCTGCAGTACTTGGAGCCCGGCTCTGCCTGGTTGGGGCAGCGCTTGCCGGAACGCCCGATGGCCATGCACTGGCCGTCGACGCCTTCTTCGTCGCCGAACTCGAGGCTGTTCTCGGCCTCGGCCATCTGCTGCTGGCTCTTGATGTCGATGCGCCACCCGGTGAGCTTGCTGGCGAGGCGGGCGTTCTGGCCCTCCTTGCCGATGGCCAGCGAGAGCTGGTCGTCCGGGACGATGATGGTCGCGGTCTTCTCGTCGTCGTCGACGATGACCTCACGCACGCGCGCCGGCGAGAGCGCCTTGGCGACGAAGCGTGCGGCGTCGTCGTTGTACGGGATGATGTCGATGCGCTCGCCGCGCAGCTCGCTGACCACCATGCGCACCCGCGAACCGCGCGGGCCGACGCAGGCGCCGACCGGGTCGACCCCGTCGGCGTGCGAGATCACGGCGATCTTGCAGCGGCCGGGCACAGGCTTGCCGTCGCGGCCGCGGTAGCCGGTCTCGCGCGCCACCTGGCGGATCTCGACGAGGCCGTCGGCGATCTCGGGCACCTCGAGCTCGAACAGCTTGCGCACGAGCTCCTCGCTGCGCCGTGAGAGCTTGACCTGCGGCCCCTTGGCCGACTCCTCCACGCGCATGATGACGGCCTTGATGCGCGCGCCGTGCTCGTAGTGCTCCGTCTCGATCTGCTCTCCGCGCGGCAGCTCGGCCTCGACGCGGCCCAGCTCGACCAGCGTGTTGTGGCGCGGGTCGCTCTGCTGGACGATGCCGGTGACCAGCTCGCCCACGCGGTCGATGTACTCCTCGTACATGAGGTCGCGCTCGGCCTCACGGATGCGCTGCAGGATGACCTGCTTGGCGGTCATGGCCGCGATACGTCCGAAGTCGTCCGGTGTGACCTCGATGCGCTCGACCTCGCTCATGTCGACGCCGCTGAGGTCGAGCCCGACCTCTTCGCCGGTCTCCTCGTCGTGCACCTTGAGCGCCTCGGTGTCTATGTGCTCCGGGAAGATCAGCTGGTAGACCCGCATGTCGCCGGTCTCCGTGTCGATCTCGACCGTCGCGTACTCCGCCGCGTCGGGCGACTTCTTGTAGGCGGACAGCAGCGCGTCCTCGAGAGCCTCGACAAGAGCTTCGAAGGCGATGCCCTTCTCGCTCTCGATCTGGCGCAGAGCCTCGATGATCTCTCTACTCACGTTGGCCTCCGTCGGTTCTGTCAGTCTCGTAGTTGTAGACCACGTGCGCCTTTCTCATGGCGGCGAGCGGCAGTGTCGCACTGCCCCCGCCCTGGAGTGTGAGGGTGATGGAGGCTTGGCCTGCCGCCGCCAGCACGCCGCGGAAGTTGCGGCGGCCTTCGACGGGCTCGCTCATCTGAACGGCTATCTCGCGTCCGACCTGCGCCGAGAAGTGCTGCGGCTTGCGCAGGCGTCTGTCCAGACCGGGCGACGAGACCTCCAGCGCATATCGCTCGCGCAGGTCTTCGAGCGCCAGGCTCACAGCCGAGCACAGTTCGAGGTCCACCCCGTCCGGCCGGTCGATGAACAGCGTCAAGGTCGGCGGCCGGCCACGCGTCTCGAAGTCGACGAGCTCGACATCCGGGAAGCGTTCGCTAAGCGCCGCCTCGATCTCCTTCTCCAGTTCCTCTCTTTTCTGACTCATAACGACCCCCAACACGAGAAAAGTCGGTTCCCACCGACTTTCGCGCAGAGAGTGCCGCCTCGTGGTGTGTTGCTTGCCGAAGCAGTATAGCACCGGGCTCGTGAGGCGTACAAGGAAGGCCACACTCACGGTGCAGGCGGTTCTGCCGATACTGAGTCTGCATGTGGAGACTCGGCGAGAGGGCGAGGCGATGGGCGAGTACACGACGTTCGAGTGTCGCGAGTGCGGTTACAGAGCGGACAGGATCCGCTGGGGCGTCAGCGTCTACGACCCGCGCCAGCGGTTCATGCCGGCGTACTGCGTGGAGTGCGGCGCGATCGTCGAGGTCGACATGACCGGCGCCGACATCCACGTAGACGAGTTCCGCTGCGTCGTTTGCACCAGCGAGCTCTTCTTCCTCGAGAAGGCCGCCTCGTACACCTGCCCCAAGTGCAAGGCGCACGACATGGCCTTGCACCAGGGCGAGTACTGGTAAGGACCTCTCCGCCGGCGAGCGCCGGCGCTACTTCACGATCTCGACCGGGCTCCCGGCGGGCACGTAGCGGTTCACGGCGAGTACGTTCTTGTTGTGCATGCGCACGCACCCGTGGCTGACCGCCTTGCCGATGAGCCACGGCTCGTTCGTCCCGTGGATCGCCACCGGCCCTCCCTGGATCCAGTCTGAGGCCGAGATCTTGTCCTGAAACGCGCTGATGCCGATGGCGAGCGCGCCGAAGGTGCCGTCCGGCGTCGACGGCCTCAGCTTCTGGTTGATGAAGTAGAAGCCCGTCGGCGTCTCCCACCCCGATTTGCCGACGGCGACGGAGTAGGTGTCGATCAGAGAGCCGCGCCGGTAGACCCTGAGCTTGCGCTGTGAGAGGTCGATCTCGATCTTGGACGTCGTGGTGTAGAACGCCAGCTTGCCTTCGGGGACCCAGCCCTGACTCTCATTGGGCCGCATGGCGACCCAGACCTTGTACCAGACGCGTCCGTCGACCTGCCTGGTCTTGTCCACCAGGAGGAGGGTCGGATACCCGTTCTGGTTGACCTTACCGAGCTTGGTCTTGACCGGCGCGGACGTGCTCGGTTGCTTGTAGACCACGACGGGACCGACCGCTTTGCCGACCATCCAACGCTCGTACTGCGGCTGCGCGGCTCCCGGGGCTTTTGATGACGGGGTCGGTACCGGCGCCAGCGTCTGGGTGATGCCGGAGCCCCCTGCGCGCGCACGGACCGCCACGTACCCCGCCACTCCGACGAGTGCGACGATCGCGATACCGACGACAAGGATGATGAGGTCACGCGTGCGACGATCCATGACTGACTAGGATAGTGAACAGTGCCCCGTCTGTCACATCCTGTCTGGCGCGCCTCGTCTGGTGACATAGACTGGTCGAGTACTCGCGCACATCGACAGCAACGAAAGGAGCGGGCTTGATCGCCGTCATCGTCCTCATCGTCATCGTGGTCGTCATCGTGGCCGTGCTGGCGGGCATGTACAACGGGCTCGTCAAGCGCCGTAACCAGGTAGACAACTCGTGGAGCCAGATCGACGTGCAGCTCAAGCGCCGGCACGACCTGATCCCCAATCTGGTCGAGGCGGTCAAGGACTACATGTCCTACGAGCAAGACACGCTCACCGCCGTCACGCAGGCCCGCGCGGCCGCGATCGACGCCGGCAAGCAGGGCCCCCAGGCCGTGGCCGAGGCCGAGAACGCTCTCACAGGCACTCTGAAGAGCCTGTTCGCCGTGGCCGAGAACTACCCCGACCTCAAGGCCAACCAGAACGTCATGCAACTCCAGGAGGAGCTCACGTCCACGGAGAACAAGATCGCCTTCGCGCGGCAGTTCTACAACGACAGCGTCCTCACCTACAACAACAAGATCCAGATGTTCCCGTCCAACCTCATCGCCGGCATGTTCAACTTCACCACGCGCCAGTTCTTCGAGGCGCCGGAGAGCGACCGCGCCGTCCCCACCGTCGATCTGAGTTAAGCGGCAGGCGCGGGGCCGTAGGTCATCATGTACGAGCAGATCGCGCGCAACCGCCGCGCGTCGTGGCTGCTGGCCGGGTTGGTCGTGGCCATCCTCGCGGCGCTCGGGTTCGCCATCGGCTACGCGACGCTGAACGGTACGTCGGGAGGCATCGGCCTCCTCGGCGTGTTCGGCGTCGTCGCCATCGCCTGGAGCATCATCGGTTACTACAGCGGCGACAAGATGATCCTGGCGGTCAGCGGCGCGCGCCGGGTGACCCACGCCGAGGAGCCGCAGCTCTACAACGTCGTCGAGGAGATGACCATCGCCGCCGGCCTGCCGCAGGTGCCGGCGGTGTATATGCTCGACGAGGCGTCGCCCAACGCCCTGGCCACCGGCCGCGACCCGCAGCACGCCTCCATCGCCGTCACGCGCGGGCTGCTCGACCGGCTCGACCGGGAGGAGCTCCAGGGCGTCGTCGCGCACGAGATGTCGCACATCCGCAACTACGACATCCGCTTCGAGACCCTCGTCGGCATCCTCGTGGGCATGATCGCGCTGATCGCCGACTTCTTCCTGCGCTGGAGCTTCTGGGGCGGGACGGGAGGGCGGCGGCGCGGAGGCGGCGACTCGGGCGGCAACCAGGCCCAGGCCATCTTCATGGTCGTCGCGCTGGTGCTCGCCATCCTGGCGCCGCTCGCCGCCTACGCCGTCCAGTTCGCCGTCTCGCGCAAGCGTGAGTACCTGGCCGACGCCACGGCGATAGAGCTCACCCGCAACCCGCTGGGACTGGCGCGCGCACTGAACCGCATCGCCGCCGACCCCGACAAGCTGAAGCACGCCAACCGGGCCACGGCGCACCTCTACATCGCCAACCCGCTGAAGAAGAGCAAGGCGGTCACCGGGGTCTTCGACACCCATCCGCCCATCTCCGAGCGCATCAAGATCCTGCTCGCGATGGCCCACGTGGGGCCGGAGGCGCTCGGTGGGCGGCCGGCGGGTCCCGAGGGGGCGCCGATGTCCAGTCCCGAAGGCGCGGGTCTGGGGGGTCTGGCCGGAGGCGCGGCGGCGGCTGCAGCGCCTCCACCGCCCGTCACGCCTCAGTCGCCTGTCCCGCCGGCGCCGGACGCGGCGCCACAGGCCTCACCGCCGCAGGTCCCACCGCCTCGAAACCCGGAGGAGTGAACCGCGGCGTCAGTCGACGCCGTCGAGGTGCTCGCGGTAGGCAGCGCACTGCGGGTGCAGGGCGCGGGCCAGCCGCAGGTGACCCCGCGCCTCTTCCCCACGCCCGAGCAGGCGCAGGCACCGCGCGAGGGCGTAGTGCGCGTAGTCGCAGTCGGGCACGTCGGCGACGACCTCCTCGAAGAGGCGCGCCGCCTGCTCGTAGTGCCCGAGCGCGAACTCGGCGCGGCCGAGAGTCTCACGGATCGAGTTCTTGCCCGACTCCAGCCGGAGGGCGCGCGACAGGTACATGACGGCCTGTGCCGGGTGACCGTCTTCCAGGAATCCCCCGCCGCGACAGAACAGCGTGTAGGCCTCGCTCTCGTCGCAGAAGTCGGGGGTGCGGCGCTCGGACTGCTCCATGTCGCGATCCTCTCAGAGACCGAGCTCGGCGGCGATGCCTTGCATCGCCTCGAGCCCGAGGGCGAAGAAGTCGTCCAGGTCCAGCCCGATCTCCTCGCAACGCGCGATGGACGCCCGGTCGACGCCGCGCGCGAACGCGCCCTCGCGGTAGCGCTTGCGCACGGACTTGAGCTTGACGCCGGCGAGGTCCTTGTCCGGTCGGACCAGCGCCGCCGCCGTGATCAGCCCGCTCAACTGGTCGGCGGCGACGAGCGCCACGTCCAGCCTGCCGGCCGCAACGACGCCGCTGTCTGGGTTATGCGCCGCGACGGCGTGCGCGGCCTCTTCGGGCAGGCCCAGGCCGCGCAGCGTGTCCGCAGCGACGGCGCCGTGGCGTGTGAAGTCGCCCTCGGTCTCTTCGCTGTCCAGGTCGTGCCCGAGGCCGACGAGGCCCCACACGTCGGGGTCCTCGTCGAAGCGCCCGGCCAGCGCGCGCATGATCGCCTCGGTCGCCAGCATGTGGCGGCGGAGGTTCTCGTTGGCCACGCGGGCCTCCACCTCGGCGAGCACGGGCGCGCGGTCGAGCGTCACTTACCCAGCCCCTTCTCGATCTGGTCCGCGATCTCCCGCGCACAGTCGTTCTTGCTGGTGCGCGGCACGCGGACCTCGTCGTCCGGCGTGAGGATGGTGATCTCGTTCTCGTCGGAGCCGATGCCGATGCCCTCGGCGAGGATGTCGTTGAAGACGAGCAGATCGACGCCCTTGGAGGCCCTTTTGGCGCGGGCGCGGTCGAGACGGGGGCCGGCCTCGGCGGCGAAGCCGACACGGTACAGGCCCGGGCGCGCCGTGGACGCGAGGACGTCGACGGTGCGCACCAGCTCGAGCGTGAGGCTCTCGCGCTCGCCGCGCTCGATCTTGCCGCCCTCCGCGCCCTTGGGTCGGAAGTCGGCGACCGCCGCGGCCATGACGAGCACGTCCGCGTCGCGGACGGCCTCGGCGACCGCCGCGGCCATCTCGGCGGCGCTCTCCACGCGCACGATCTCGTAGGCGGCGTCCTCTGCGGGCTGCGTGGTGACGAGGGTGACCTTCGCGCCGCGCAGGTAGGCCTCGTCGGCCACCGCGCGACCCATCTTGCCGCTGGAGCGGTTGCCGATGAAGCGCACCGCGTCGATGCGCTCGCGTGTACCGCCCGAGGTGACCACGACCTTCTTGCCCGACAGCGCGCCCGACGCGGAGCGCGCGAGCGCCCGGCGCACGGACAGCCTGATCGCCTCCGGCGACGCCATGCGCCCCGAGCCCTCTTCGCCGCAGGCGAGCTCTCCGGTCTCCGTGGGCAGCACCTCCACCCCGCGCTCGGCGAGCACACGGAGGTTCTCGCGCGTCGCCTGGTGCTCGTTCATCGCCCAGTTCATGGCGGGCGCGACGATGACGGGGCCGCGGAAGGCGAGGTAGGTGGCCGTCAGCAGGTTGTCGGCCATGCCGGCGGCCATCTTGGCCAGCGTGTTCGCCGTGGCGGGCGCCACGACCATGACGCCGGCCTGCCGGGCCGCCTCGATGTGCTGGAACCAGCCGCCGCTCGCCTGCCAGGCGCTCTGGTCGTCGAGTACCGGCGCCTGACTGACGGCCGCGAAGGTCAGCGGCATCACGAACCGCTGTGCGGCCTCCGTGGTGACCACCAGAGGGTGGAATCCGTCCTTGACGAGGCCGCGCACCAGCTCGACCGCCTTGTAGATGGCGATGCCGCCCGTGACACCGACGAGCACGGTGCGGGCGGCATGGATGGTGGGGACCTCGCTCACGACAGGAGTCAGTCCGGGGAGTTGTGCTCGATCTTGTTGTCGACGATCTCCTCGAACGCGATCGTGAGCAGGTTGGTGCTACGGGTGGTGATCAGCGGCGGCGTGAGCTCCTCGAGGCCGAGGGTGTTCTCGCCGAGGCTGTGGTAGTAGTTGTTGATCTGGCGCGCGCGCTTGGCGGCGATCATCACCAGCTCGTAGCGAGAGCCGTCCGCGTGCGGGAGCAGCTCGTCGATGCGGGGTTTGTCCACTTAGACTTCCTTCCTCTGTGCTTCGATGATGGCGATCACCTCGTCGGCGGCCCGCACGGCGTCGTCGTTCACCACGACGTGGTCGAACTCCTCTGCTGCGGCGACCTCGGTCTCCGCCCTGTGCAGGCGCTTCGCGATAGCGGCGGCAGTCTCGGTGCCGCGTCCGTGGAGCCGCTCCGCGAGTTCGGACATGCTCGGCGGAGCGATGAACACCGAGATGGCCTCCGGCATCGTCACGCGTACCGCGCGGGCGCCGACGAGCTCGATCTCGAGGATCACGTCATCCCCGGCCGCGACCTTGCGCTGGACGTCATGGCGGAGCGTGCCGTACAAGTTCCCACTGTACTCTACCCACTCCAGGAAGTCGCCCGCGCCGATCGCCGCGCGGAAGGCGGGCTCGTCCATGAAGTAGTACTCGCGCCCATCGGTCTCGCCGGGGCGCGGCGGCCGCGTGGTGGCCGAGACCGACGTGACCACGTGGTCGAGCCGCTGGCGGACGAGGGCGATGACGGTCCCCTTCCCGGCGCCCGAGGGCCCCGAGATGACGAAGACGGACGGGATGCTCAGCCTCCGAAGTAGGCGAGCAGCTCGTGCCGCTGGCGCTCCGAGAGACCACCGACGGTCTTGCTCGGGCTGATGCGGCAGTGCTCCATGATGCGCGCCGACTTGACGCGGCCGCACTTGGGCGCCGCCATGAGCAGGTCGGCGACCTTGGCCGTGAGGAGGTACTCCGGCGGATCGCCGAGGATCTCGTTGATGCTCACACGCCCCTGCTTGAGGTCCGCCTTGAGGGCGGCGCGGCGGCTGCGCACCTCGTTTGCCCTGCCCAGCGCGTCCCTGCGCTGGTCGAGCGAACGAGCCGGAGCCGTGTTGAACTGCTTGGACGAGGAGGCGGACATCGCGCGAGAGTATATGCGATGCCGCGAGGGCAGTTCAACAGACCCGGGCCGGCAAAACCGTTGCCTTAGCTGGCCTTTTGCCGGCTCTTGCCCGGAGGGCGCGCGGTCAGGCGCGCAGCGCGACGCCCCGCGCCTCCGCGACAGAAGCGAACCCGTGCGCGGCAAGCTCGTCGCGGAGCTCCTGCAGGATGCGCACGGGAGCCTCGAACGCGGTGAAGTTCGCGGCTCCGACGGCCACGGCCGTGGCGCCGCAGGCGATGAACTCAAGCGCGTCCTGCCCGGTCATCACGCCGCCCATACCGACGATCGGCGTGTCGGGGAAGGCCTGTGCGACCTCGGCGACCATGCGCAGAGCGATGGGCTTGATGGCCGGACCGCACAGCCCGCCGGTACGGCTACCCAGGAAAGGCTTGAGCGTGCCGCAGTCGAGCACCATCGCCTTCAAGGTGTTGACCAGCGAGAGCCCGTCGGCGCCGGCCTCGAGGGCGGCGGCGCCGATCTCGGTGACGTCGCGCACGTTCGGCGTGAGCTTGGCGATCAGGAAGCGCGAGGTCGCCTGCCTGCAGGCGGCGAGGACCTCGCGCGTCGCCGCAGGGTCGGCGCCGATCTGCAGGCCGCTGAAGACGTTGGGGCACGAGATGTTGAGCTCGTAGCCCTCGATGCGCGGCAGCTCGCCGGCCGACGCCCGCGCGAGCCGCTCCTCGAGGGCGGAGACCACGGCCGCGTACTGGTCCGGCTCGTTGCCCCCGACGCTGACGATGACGGGCTGCCGCAGCCGCGCCCAGCGCGGCAGCTCGTCGATCCAGGCGTGCACGCCGGGATTCTCAAGGCCGATGGCGTTGATCATCCCGGCCGGAGTCTCGGTGATGCGCGGCGCGGGATTGCCGGTCCGCGGCTCGGAGGTGACCGTCTTGGGCACGTAGGCCGCGAACGGGAAGTCGTCGAAGTAGTCGCCGTCGTAGCGCAGCGCGTACTCCTGCAGGTCGAATGTTCCCGAGGCGTCGACCAGCGGGTGGTCGAGCACGATGGGACCGAGCCGCACGGAGAGGTCGGGCGTAGACGTCACGGCGTCACCTCGTCGAGCCTGAAGACGGGACCCTCGGCGCACACCCGGAGCTTGCCGCGCGCGGTGTCGACCACGCAGCCGTGGCACGACCCGGTGCCGCAGGCCATGTGGGCCTCGAGCGACACGTAGCCGCGCAGGCCCTCGGCGAACGTCCAGCGCTGGACGGCCGCGACCATCGACGTGGGCCCGCACGCGTACACCGTGGTGCCGGGCGCGACGTCGAGCGCGGCGAGCAGGTTGATGACCGTGCCGGCCTTGCCCACGCTGCCGTCCTCGGTGGCCACCCAGAGTCGCTCGATGCTGAAGGCGCCGGCGGCCCGGGCGGAGCGGAAGTCACGGAAGCCGAACGCGGCGGTGACCTGCGCCCCCGCCGCCGCGAGCACGTCCGCCAGGCACTGGAGCGGCGCGGCGCCGATGCCGCCGCCGACGAGGAGCGCGTTGCGCACGCCCTCGGTGGGGAACGCGCTCCCCAGCGGGCCGGCGAGGTCGACGGCGTCGCCGACGTCGAGCTGCGTGAGTTTCTCCGTCCCGCCGCCGCGGGCCTCCACGAGCAGGCTGATGCGGTCGGCGTGGACCGCGAAGAGCGAGACGGGGCGGCGCAGCAGGTACCCGCCCCCGGGCACGGTGACCATGACGAACTGCCCGGGTGCCGCCCGCCGCGCCACCTTGGGCGCGATGATCTCGAGGACTGCGAAGGCGCCGAAGTGGCGCACCGCAGCCACCCTGCAGTGGGAGGTCTCGGCCCACTGCAGGTGGTCGTGCTGAAGCTGTGCGTCGCCTTCGCTCATGCGTCTTCCGCGGCCGCGTGCAGGTCCTGGAGACAGTGTACCTGCACGTTGGGGTGCTGCGCCGCTTCGATGGCGGAGACCGCCGCTGACGCGCCGGCGAGCGTCGTGATAGATGCGATGCCCTTGCGCAGCGCGGTGGTCCGGATCTCGTAGCCGTCGGCGCGGGCGCCGCGGCCGAACGGCGTGTTGACGACCAGGTCGATGCCGCCGCTCTCGATGAGGTTGACCACGTTGGGCTCCCCCTGCATGACTTTGTTCACCACGTTGACCGGGATGCCGAGGCTGGTGAGCGCCGTCGCGGTGCCGCGCGTGGCGTAGATGGTGAACCCGAGCGTGTGCAGGCGGTGCGCCAGGATGGTGGCCGCCGACTTGTCGCTGTCGCATACGGAGAGGAACACGTTGCCCCCGGTGGGCAAGCGCATGCCGGCGGCGGCCACGGCCTTGCCGAACGCCTCCGGGAACGCCTGGGCGATGCCCATGACCTCGCCGGTGGACTTCATCTCGGGACCGAGCTGGGTATCGGTGCCCGGGAACCGGTTGAACGGCAGCACCGCCTCCTTGACGCTCACGTAGTCGGGCACGCGCCGGACGAGGCCCATGCCGCGGAGCGGCTCCCCAAGGATCACGCGCGTGGCGATCTGCGCGAGCGGCACCCCGGTGGCCTTGCTGACGAAGGGTACCGTGCGCGAGCCGCGCGGGTTCACCTCGAGCACGTACAGCTGGTAGCTCTGGTAGGCGAACTGCACGTTGATGAGGCCCTTGACACCGAGCGCGAGTGCAAGGGCGCGCGTCTGCCTGCGCACCTGCTCGAGCGTGCCCTCGCCCAGCGAGATGGACGGGATGACGCAGGCCGAGTCGCCGGAGTGCACGCCGGCCTCCTCGACGTGCTGCATGACGGCGCCGACGTAGACGTCCTCGCCGTCGCAGACCGCGTCCACGTCTACCTCGATGGCGTCCTCCAGGAACCGGTCGATGAGCACCGGCCGCGACGCGCTGACGCTCACGGCCGTGCTCATGTAGCGCTCGAGCTCGACCGGGCTATAGACGATCTGCATGGCCCGGCCCCCGAGCACGTAGGACGGCCGCACGAGCAGCGGGTAGCCCACGCGCGCGGCCACCTCGGCCGCCTCTTCTGCCGTCGTCGCCAGCCCGTACTCCGGGCAGCGGACCTCGAGCTCGTCGAGCAGCGCCCCGAACCGGCCGCGGTCCTCGGCCAGGTCGATGGACTCCTGCGTAGTGCCCAGGATGGGGATGCCCGCCTCGGCCAGCTGCCGGGCGATCTTGAGCGGGGTCTGGCCGCCGAACTGCACGATGACGCCCTTGGGCCGCTCGTTGGCGACGATGTTGGCGACGTCCTCGAAGGTGAGCGGCTCGAAGTACAGGCGGTCGGAGATGTCGTAGTCGGTGCTGACCGTCTCCGGGTTGCAGTTGACCATGACCGCCTCGTAGCCCTGCTCCCGGGCGGTGAGCGCGGCGTGCACGCAGCAGTAGTCGAACTCGATGCCCTGGCCGATGCGGTTGGGCCCGGAGCCCAGGATGACGACCCTCTCCTTCTCGCCCGGCTGGGCCTCGTTCTCCTCCTCGTAGGTGGAGTAGAAGTACGGGGTCTCGGCCTGGAACTCGGCGGCGCAGGTGTCCACAGCCTTGTAGACCGGCAGCACGTCGTGCTCGATGCGCAGGGCCCTGACCTCGCGCTCGCCGCGCCCGGTGAGCTCTCCGAGGCGCCTGTCGCTGAAGCCGTAGCGCTTCATGCGCCTCAGGAACTCCGGCGTGAGGCGCTGCGTCTGGCGGATCTCCTTCTCGAGCTCCACGATGTCGGCGAGCTCGCTGAGGAAGAACGGCGAGATGCCGGTGAGCTCGTGCACGTCGTCCACGCTCAGCTTGTTGCGGAACGCCTGCAGCACCAGCTCGTAGCGCTCGGCCGTGGGGATGGCGAGCGCCTTGCGCAGGTCCTGCGGCTGCGACGGCAGGTCTGCCGACGAGTCGAGCTCGCGCGAACGCATGGCCTTCTGGAACGCCTCCTTGAAGGTGCGCCCGATGGCCATGGCCTCCCCCACGCTCTTCATGTGCGTGGTGAGCTCGCGGTCGGACATAGGGAACTTCTCGAACGCCCAGCGCGGCATCTTGACCACCACGTAGTCGAGCGTGGGCTCGAAGCAAGCCGGTGTCTTGCGCGTGATGTCGTTGTCGATCTCGTCGAGGGTGTAGCCGACCGCCAGCCGTGCGGCGATCTTGGCGATCGGGAACCCGGTGGCCTTGGACGCGAGCGCCGAGCTGCGCGAGACCCGCGGGTTCATCTCGATGACGACGACCTCGCCCGTCTCGGGGTTGACCGCGAACTGGACGTTGCTGCCGCCGGTGTCGACGCCGATCTTGCGGATGATCGCCTTGGAGGCGTCACGCAGCTCCTGGTACTGGGCGTCGGTGAGGGTGAGCGCCGGCGCGACGGTGACGCTGTCGCCCGTGTGCACCCCCATGGGGTCGATGTTCTCGATGGAGCAGATGATCACGACGTTGTCGGCGTGGTCGCGCATGACCTCGAGCTCGAACTCGTGCCAGCCGACCACGGACTCCTCGAGCAGGACCTGCGAGATCGGGCTGAGCGAGAGCCCCTGCTCGCAGATGCGGCTGAAGCTCTCGGCGTCGTAGGCGATGCCGCCGCCGGAGCCGCCGAGCGTGTAGGCCGGGCGCACGACGAGCGGCAGGCCGAGCTCCTCGCGGGCGGCCTCGGCCTGCTCCAAGGTCTCGGCGAGCAGGCTGCGCGGCGTGCGCACGCCGATCTCGTCCATGGCCGTGCGGAACTCGAGGCGGTCCTCGGCGCGGTGGATGGCTTTCTCGTCGGCGCCGATCATCTCGACCTCCCAGAGGTCGAGCACCCCGGCGCTCTTGAGCTCCATGGCCAGGTTGAGCGCCGTCTGCCCGCCGAGCGTGGGCAGCAGGGCGTCCGGGCGCTCGACCTCGATGATGCGCGTGAGTGTGGCGAGGTCGAGCGGCTCGATGTACGTGCGCGTCGCGAACGCCGGGTCGGTCATGATCGTCGCGGGGTTGCTGTTGACGAGCACGACCTCGTAGCCCTCGTCGAGGAGGACCTTGCAGGCCTGCGTGCCGGAGTAGTCGAACTCGCAGGCCTGGCCGATGACGATGGGCCCGGAGCCGATGATGAGGATCTTGTGGAGGTCGTCGCGGCGCGGCATCAGGCGTCCCCTCCCCGCTTGAAGCGGTCTATCTCGTCGCGGAACCGCCGGAAGAGGTACAGCGAGTCGCGCGGCCCGGGCGTGGACTCCGGGTGGTACTGGACGGAGAACGCGAACCTGTCCGGCGCCGCCACGCCCTCGACGGTGCCGTCGTTCAGATTGACGTGCGTGATCTCGGCGCCGGGCGCCTGCTCGTCCTTGACCGCGAACCCGTGGTTCTGGGTGGTGATCTCGATGACCCCGGTGCGCAGGTCCTTGACCGGGTGGTTGGCGCCGCGGTGGCCGAACTTGAGCTTGAAGGTGGTCATGCCGAGCGCCTGCGCCAGGAGTTGGTGCCCGAGGCAGATGCCGAACACGGGCACCTTGCCGAGCAGGCGCTCGACGGCCTTGACGCCGTAGGTGACCGCGGCGGGGTCGCCGGGACCGTTGCTGAGGAACACGCCGTCGGGCTGGAGCTTGAGCACCTTCTGGGCGCTCGTGTGCGCCGGCACCACGGTGACGCGGAACCCACACTCCGCCAGGTACGTGAGCATCGAGCGCTTCACGCCGTAGTCGTAGGCCACGACGTGCAGGTCGGGCGCCGGCGCCCCCTCAGGAGCCGGCGCCTCGTAGGACGCGTCGCAGCTGACCACCCGGGCCAGGTCGAGGCCGCCCATGACGGGCAGTCCCTGGGCGGCCTTTCGCAGGTGCTTCACGTCGCCCACGTCGGTGCTGACCACGGCGCGCAGCGCGCCCTTCTCCCGGATGTGCCGGGTCAGGGCGCGCGTGTCGACGCCGGTGACGGCCAGCACGCCGTGCTCGGCGAGCCAGTCGAGCCACGTCTGCCGCGAGGCGCGGTTGTAGCGGTAGTTGGTGAGCTCCCGGGCGATGATGGCACGGGCGTGGGCCTTGCCCGACTCGTCGCGGTCGGCGTCGGCACCGTAGTTGCCGTTCATCGGGAACGTGTAGGTCACGAGCTGGCCGCAGTACGACGGGTCGGTGGCGATCTCCTGGTAGCCGGACATGCTCGTGTTGAAGACGAGCTCGCCCCCGACCGAGCCGGACCCGGCGAGGGCCTCCCCCGCGAAGACGCGCCCGTCCTCGAGGACGATGACCGCCGGGCTAGGCAAGGTCGTCCCAGGCGACGCGACCCGCGGCCACCGTCAGGCGGACCTTGCCGGTGAGCTCCTGCCCCAGCCAGGGCGAGTTGTGGGAGCGGGACTTGAGCGCCCCGGCCTGCACCGTCCAGACGGCCTGGGGATCGACGACGCAGAGGTCGGCGACCGCGCCGGCGGCGACCGAAGGGACGTCCAGCCCGGCGATGCGGGCTGGTGCGACGCTCATCCGCGTCACCAGCGTGTCGAGCGGCAGCTCACCGGACGTGACCAGCGCGCCGTACAGCACACTGAAGGCCGTCTCCAGACCGACGACGCCGAAGGGCGCCTCCTCGAAGGGGACGTCCTTGCTCTCGGGCGCGTGCGGCGCGTGGTCGGTGGCGACGCAGTCGACCAGCCCGCTCTTGAGCGCCTCGACCAGCGCCCTGCGGTCCTTCTCGGCGCGCAGCGGCGGGTTCATCTTGAAGTTGGTGTCGAACGAGGCCAGCCGCTCGTCGACGAGGGCGAGGTGGTGCGGGGTGGTCTCGGCGGTGACCCGCACGCCCGCCTCCTTGGCTCGCGCGATCGCCTGCAGAGACTCCGCGGCGCTGACGTGGCAGACGTGGACGCGGGCGTCCTCGTAGGCCGCGATGTCGAGCGCCCTGGCCACGTCCAGGCTCTCGCAGAGCGACGGGATGCCGGTGAGGCCGAGGCGCGCGGAGGCCGCGCCCTCGTGCATCTGGCCGCCCGCGCACAGCGACTCGTCCTCGGCATGCACGGCGACGAACCGATCGCCCACCTTGGCGTACTGAAGAGCACGCCGCGTGATGGCCGCCGTGGGCAACGGCCGGCCGTCGTCGCTGAACCCGACGGCGCCGGTCTCGCCCAGCTCGCCCATCTCGGTGAGCTGCTCGCCGCGCAGGCCCCTGGTGACGGCCGCGTAGAAGCCGAGAGGCACAGCCGCGTCGCTCTCGGCTTGCCGGGCGAGGCCGCGGAGCAGTACCGCAGAGTCGGTCACCGGCTCGGTGTTGGCCATGCCGAAGGCGGCGACGTAGCCGCCGGCTGCCGCGGCCGCCGACACGGTCGCGAGGTCCTCTTCGTCCTCGCGCCCCGGCGTGCGGAAGTGCGTGTGCAGGTCGACGAACCCCGGCAGGACGAGCATGCCGGCGGCGTCGATCACCCGGGTGCCCGCCGGAGCCACCAGGCCCTTGCCGGTCTGGGCCACCTTGCCCTTCTTGATGAGCACGTCCTGCACGGCGTCGACGCCCGCCTCGGGGTCGACCACACGGCCGCCCTGGATCAGCAGGTCGGCGGCCGGGAGAGGTTTGCACCACGTCCGTTGCATCAGAGCACCTCCCCTTCAGCCGAACCGTCGCTGTAACCGACCGTGGTGCGATACAGGACCGCCATGCGCACGGCCAGGCCGCTGAAGACCTGCTGGGAGATCAGGTTCCTGCGGTCGTCGGCGACGTCCGCGGTGATCTCCGCCCCGCGATTGATGGGGCCGGGGTGCATGACCAGCTGCTTGTCGTGCAGCCGCTCGTGCGAGATGCCCCAGAGCCGTGCGTACTCGCGCAGCGAGGGCAGGTACGCCGACCCGGCCTCGACCCGCTCGTCGTCCATGCGCAGGACGTATACCACGTCGGCGTCCTTGAGGTTGGCGAGGTCTGACTCGACCTTGACGCCCATCGCCTCGATGCCCCGCGGCATGAGCGTCGGCGGGGCCACCAGCGTGACCTCCATGCCCAGCATGCGGAACCCCATGACGTCGCTGCGCGCCACCCGGCTGTGCAGGATGTCGCCGACGATGAAGACCTTGAGTCCCTCGAGCTCGCGCCCGAGGCTCTGTCGGAGCGTGAAGAGGTCGAGCAGGCACTGCGTGGGGTCCTGGTGCTTGCCGTCTCCGGCGTTGATGACGCTGGCGCGGGTGTTGGCCGAGAGCATGTGGCAGGCGCCGGCCGAGGGGTGCCGCATG
>CAVOMB010000025.1:0-14179 GCA_963696935.1 uncultured Thermoleophilia bacterium
GATCGTCTCGATCGTGAAGATCTTGGTGGTCTCGTCGACCATCTTCTGCTCTTCTTTGGTGGCGCCGCTCGGCAGGAAGCTGTCGATGTGCGGCAGCACGTTGAAGACGATCTGGTACGGATAGAACTGCTGCTGCACCGGCACGCCGGCGGCCCACTCGCGCGCCTGCGCGTCGAGGGCCGCGATGCCGCCCTGGCCGCTGCCGGAGACGGCCTGGTACGTGCTGACGACGACGCGCTCGATGCCGGCGGCGTCGTAGATGGGCTTCAGGGCGACGACCATCTGGATGGTCGAGCAGTTGGGCGTCGCGATGAGTCCGGTGTGCGCGTCGAGGTGGTCCGGGTTGACCTCGGGGACGACGAGCGGCACGGCCGCGTCGCTGCGGAAGACGCTCGACTTGTCGATGACGGTCGCGCCGGCGGCGACGGCCTGCGGCGCGAATTCGCGGCTGACGTCGCCGCCGGCGGCGAAGAAGACGAGGTCGACGCCGTCGAACGAGCCGGGGCCGAGCCGCCGGACCTCGATCTCGGCTCCCTTGAACGGGCAGGTCGCGGCCCGCGGAGCGCTCGCTGGCGAGGAGCCGGAGGTCGCCGACGGGGAAGTCGCGCTCCTCGAGGATCGCGCGCACGGTGCCGCCGACGACTCCGGTGGCGCCGGCGATGGCGACGGTGTACTTCTCCGGGCCAGCCATCAGAAGGCTCCCCGGTCCGAGGCCTCGTGCCGCACGCTGTCGTCGTCGAGGTCGAACGCGGTGTGCAGGGCACGCACGGCCTGGTCGACGTGCTCCCTGGCGATGACGCACGAGATCTTGATGGGCGAGGTGTCGATCATGTCCAGGTTGATGCCGAGGTCGGCCAGCGTCTGGAACATCTTGGCGGCGACGCCGGGGTGGCTGCGCATGCCGGCGCCGATGAGGCTGATCTTGGCGATGTCCGGGTTGGTGTCGTACTCGCGCGCTCCGAGGTCCTTGACGATCTCCTTGAGCGCCTTGTCGGCAGCGGGGATGTCCTCGTCGGGGATGGTGCATGAGATGTCGCTGTGCCCGCTCTCGCTGGTGTTCTGGATGATGGTGTCGACGTTGACATGGGCGTCGGCCAGCGCGGTGAACACGCGCGCCGCGACACCCGGCGTATCCGGGACACCGCGCAGCGTGACCTTGGCCTCGTCGGTGGTGTAGCTGACGGCCCTGATGATCGGCTGTTCCAGCTGCTGGTCGATGTCCATTCCGTGGCCTCCGTCGGTGACCCAGGTGCCCTCCGCGTCCGTGAAGCTGGAGCGCACGTGGATGGGGATGTCGTACTTGCGCGCGTACTCGACCGAGCGGAGGGCGAGCACCTGCGCGCCGCTGGCGGCCATCTCGAGCATCTCGTCGTAGGAGATGGCGTCGAGCTTGCGGGCCTTCGCCACCAGGCTCGGGTTGGCGGTGTAGACGCCGTCGACGTCGGTGTAGATCTCGCAGACCTCGGCGTGCAGCGCGTGGGCGAGGGCGACGGCGGTGGTGTCGGAGCCGCCGCGGCCCAGCGTGGTGACGTCCTTGGCCGTGCTCACGCCCTGGAAGCCGGCGACGAGGACGATCTTGCCCTCGATCATGGCCTCTTCGATCCGCGCGGGGTGGATGTCGAGGATGCGGGCCTTCATGTGCGTGGTGTCGGTGACGATGCCGGCCTGCGAGCCCGTGTAGCTCACGGCGTCGTAGCCGAGCCGGTGGATCGCCATGGCGAGCAGCGCGCAGCTGATGCGCTCGCCGGCGGAGAGGAGCATGTCCATCTCCCGCTCGGGCGGGTCGGGCGTGATCTCGCGGGCGAGCTGCGAGGAGCTCGTCGGTGGTGTCGCCGCGGGCGCTGACGACCGCGCAGACACTGTTGTCTTGCTGAAACGTGGCCACGATGCGCCGCGCGACGTTGCCGATACGCGCGGCGTCGGCGACCGATGTGCCTCCGTACTTCTGGACGACGACGGACAAGGTGAACCTCCGAAAAAGACGGCGTACGAGTTTACCAGACGGCGCCTGTGCCGGGCCTCGCGGCCCAGGGGTCGGCGCCGTGTGCCGCCTCGCGGCGGTTGCCTCCTCAGGCGCCGGGCTTGGGGGCGATGCGGGGGAGCGCGCGCTTGTGCGCGCTGGCGGCGTTCATGGCGTCGACCTTGGCCTTGACGGCGGGCGACGCCTCGGACGTCAGCAAGTAGGCATCGAGCTCCTCGTAGGTGAGGCCCATCTCGGTCTCGTCGGTCTGGTCGGCCCAGAGGCCGGCCGACGGCGGCTTGGTGATGACGCGCTCGGGCACGCCGAGGTCGCGGGCCAGGTCGCGGACCTCGCCCTTGACCAGGCTGCCCAGCGGCAGAAGGTCCACGCCGCCGTCGCCGTACTTGGTGAAGTAGCCGACGGCCAGCTCGCTGCGGTTGCCCGTGCCCAGCACCCGGTAGCCGAGCTGGTTGGCGAACGCATACAGGGTGGTCATGCGCAGCCGCGGCTTGAGGTTGGCCGTGGCCAGCCGGCCGTCGTGCATGTCCGAGCTGCAGGCGGCGAGAGACTCGAGAAGCTGGTCGTAGGCCGGTCCGAGGTCGACCGTGCAGTGAGGGATGTCGAAGTGGTGGGCGACCACGACCGCGTCTTCGGCGTCCTGCGGGTCGCTGTGGCAGGGCATGAGCACGCCGAGCGTGTGGTGCGGGAAGGCGGCCTTGGCGAGCGCCGCCACGACGGCGGAGTCGATGCCGCCGGAGAGCCCGAAGACCGCGCCGGAGCCGCCGGCCGCGGTGACCTCGGCGGCGATCCAGTCCGTGAGATGTCGGGCGAGTTCTTCCATGCGTCGCTTTCGGAAGCAAAGTCTATCGTACGCGACGGCGGGGCGGGAGGGGCTGCGCCCGCCCGGCCCGCCGTCTCCGATCCAGGCGCCGGCGGCGAGCCGGCCGCGGTGCCCGTCATCCCTCATTCACTGGCCCAGGTGTTCCTCGATGAAGTCGGCGACCAGCTTGCGCTGCGCGTCGAACGACGCGTTGCTGTGCGTGTACTTCGGGAAGTTGAACACGTTGGCCTGGACGATCTTGTAGGGGAACTGCGTGATCTTCGCCAGGCAGGCGTTCACGAGCGCGCTCCCACCCTGGTACCGCTCCGCGATCTTGAGGTACTCGCGCTCCTCCAGCCCATCCCGCAGCGCCTCGAGCCGCAGGGACGGCACTGCGCCGAGGGTCGGGTCGTTCAGGCCGTAGCGGGGGTAGTAGCCCGGGTACACGAGACTGGTGTCGCCGTTGCTGCGCGTGTGGCCCTTGACCAGGGAGAGCGGGTTGCGGTACGGGTCGCGCCAGCCGTTGCCGGTCGTGGGCTTGCCCCAGCGGTCGAAGCCCCAGTTGAGGAGGCCGTCCACGTTCCACTTCTCCATCAGCCAACCCCAGACGCGTGAGTCGATGTGCGGCTTGTCGATGACGAAGGACGGCGTTTTGGCAACCGACTCGTTCACGTAGGAGTACCACCAGATGTCCGCACCGGCCTTCTGGCGGTCGCGCACCGCCGGGATGCGCCCGAAGAAGTAGTAGTAGCGCAGCGACCAGATGTCGACGTCGTCGTTGAGGAAGGAGTTGGCGGTCTTGGTGCCGCCGAGGGAGTGCGGGCGCGGGTCGTCGGTGAGGAAGAACTTCACCTTGGCGCCGGTCGCCCTGTCCGCTTTGTGGAGCGCCTGGGCGTACTTCTCGGCCTGGCGCTCCTCCCAGTATTTGGTGGTCTCGTCGAGGACGTACATGTACGCCTTGGTGTCCCAGCCGCGGTCCTTGTAGATCCGCGTCATCTGGGTGAGGTAGTCCCGGATGTCGCCCCAGCTCGGGCTCTTGCTGCGGCTCCAGGGGAACCAGCGCAGGAACGGCAGCTGGTTGTCGTTCAGCCCGACGTCCGTCTGGCCCTCGTCCAGGTACGGGGCCACCTTGTCGGCCCAGGCGCGCGACTCCTGCAGGTTGCCGCCGGCGGTCACCTTGGGGAGGTAGTGGACGATCGTCGGCGAGATGCCGTGCTGCTGCATGAGCGTGTAGAAGTTGCGCAGGACCAGCGCCTTGTTCTCGCCGTTGTAGTTGAAGCTGCGCGGCAGGCTGCGCTCGAGGTTGTCCTGGCTGACGGCGAACCCGGAGCGGGTGCTGATGCGCTGCCAGCCGAAGCCCCACACATGGAGAGAGAAGGGTACCTGGATCTCGGTGCCGCCGTCGTTCACGAGCAGCGTCGCGGTGTAGTCCTTGTTGCCGGGCGTGCCGTAGGGCACGTGCACGAGGACGTAGAACGGCGTCGTCGGCCCGGGATTGACCGAGCCGGGAATCGCCATCGACTGGCCGAACTCGCGCGGCACGAGCGGGTCGGGGTACCAGCCGGGCTTCGAGCCGAGATGACTGGTCGGCGTGGTGACCTTCACGTAGTAGACACGGTAGAGCTCCGCGTTGGCGGTGATGAGCGGGTCGCTGTCCGGGGACCAGCTGAGCGAGACCCTGCGCTGGGCTCCCCGCGTGCACACCTGCACGCCTTGGTACTCGCCGCCTGCGGCGTCGAGCTTGACCTGATGCGTCGTGCCCGCTTTGGTGCCGCGGTAGGCACGCGCCATGGCCGGGATGACCCAGACCGAGGCCTGCGCGCTGGCCGCCCAGATGAGCAGGAGGGCGGCGGTCAGGGTGACGACGGCCAGCGCTGCGCCGATCAGGCGGCTGGGCCGGACGGCAGTTGCTGTGCGGGTTCCCATGGGCGCCGCCTGCGGCGGCCGGCCGGTGCTACGTCTCATGCGCTCTCCTTGCGGACGACTCCACCTATCGTATCGGCCGAAGCGGCAGTTGGTTGAGGGGGTCTCGGCCTCGAGACGGGCGCGCTGTGCGCGAGGCCGGGCGCCTGGTTCCGCGGAGTCGAGCCTCGGCGCCAGTGAGATCGGGCCCCGGCGCCAGTGAGATCGGGCGCCGGCGTCCGTGGGGGGTGGTGTCGTCCGGGGGTCGGAGCCCTGGATGGCGCCATCCACGGCGCCATCCACGGTGCCATCCAGGGTGCCGTCGACGGCTCCTACCCCCGGAGCACATACCCCCCCGCCGGAAGGCGGCCGGCCGCGGGTTGTGGGTTGTGCTCTGTGGGGCGCGACGACCGCGCGCGCCGTCGTCGGCGCACCCGAGCCTTCGTCCGGGCTGCGGGCGGGCGGCGTACGCGCGAGAGGCCGGGACCACATCGCGGCCCCGGCCTCTCAGGTGTGTCACGCGACGGCCGCGGGGGGACGGCCGGCGCGGGCGCTCAGATCTTGGAGTAGTACCTGCGGATCTCCCAGTCGGTGACCTGCTCGCGGTACTCGTACCACTCGTTGAGCTTGTTGGTCACGAAGCGCTCGAAGACGTGCTCGCCGAGCACGCTGCGCACCAGCTCGCTCTCCTGCGTGTGCTGGATGGCCTCGTAGAGGTTGTTGGGCAGTGTGCCGAGGCCGTGGGTCTCGCGCTCGTCGGCGGTCATCTTGTAGATGTTCGGCTCGACGCTCGGCGGCAGCTCGTAGCCCTTCTCGATGCCGTCGAGGCCGGCGCCGAGGATGACCGCGAACGCCAGGTACGGGTTCGCGCTGGGGTCGGGGTTGCGCAGCTCGGCGCGGACGGTGCTCTCCTTGCCCTGCACGTAGAGCGGCACGCGGATGAGCGCGGTGCGGTTGCGGTGCGCCCAGCTGATGTACACCGGCGCCTCGTAGCCCGGCACCAGCCGCTTGAAGCTGTTGACGTACTGGTTGAGCAGCGAGCAGATGCCCTTCATGTGGTGCAGCTGGCCGGCGATGAACCCCTTGGCGATGTCGCTGAGGTGGTCCGGGTCGGTCTCGCTGAACATGGCGTTCTGCTTGCCGCGGAAGAGGCTCTGGTGCACGTGCATGCCGCTGCCGTTCTGCGCGTGCAGTGGCTTGGGCATGAAGGTCGCGTGGACGCCGTTGTGGGCCGCGACCTCTTTGACGATCAGGCGGATGATCATGACCCGGTCGGCCATGAGGAGCGCCTTGTCGTAGTGCGGGTCGATCTCGTGCTGCGACGGGGCGACCTCGTGGTGCGACGCCTCCATGGGGATGCCGAGCTTGTCGAGCGTGCGCATGGTCTGCTTGCGCAGGTCGTTGCCGAGGTCGGCGGGGAGGACGTCGAAGTAGCCGCCCTCGTCGGTGAGCTTGGGCGTCTCGGCGTCCTGGAAGTAGAAGTACTCGAAGCTCGGGGCCGACGTAGAACTCGAGGCCCATGTCCCGGGCGCGCTGCAGCTGGCGGCGGAGCACCCAGCGCGGGTCGCCCTCGAACGGCTTGTAGTTGCGGTCGAGGACGTCGCAGAAGACGAACGCGGTGCGCTCGCTACCCTGGGCCCACGGCAGGACCGTGAAGGTGTCCCAGTCGGGCATGGCGACGATGTCGCTCTCCTCGATCTCGGCGTAGCCGCTGATGGAAGAGCCGTCGAAGGCAGCGCCGCTCTCGATCACGTTGGGGAGCTGCCGGTCGGGGACCTCGACCATCTTGAGGTTCCCCAGGATGTCCGTGAACCACAGTTGGACGTGCTTCACGTTCTCGTCTTTGACGAGCTTCTCGATTGCGGCCTGGCGCTGATCAGTCATAGTCATCCTTTCAGGCCAATCGGGTTTATGGCGGCGGGTCGCGCCGTATGGACGCCGTAGAGTCTGACTGGTCGGGGCGACGGATTCAAGACGGATCGCGGCGAGGGCAGCGGACTCGCGACCGGGGAGGCATTGGGCTATACTGTCCTACGCACACCCGCCCGGTAGGACTCCTTGTATAAAGTCTCAGAGACAGACCTCCCGGGTGCGGCGGTCAACGGCGCCCGCCGTGCTCACCCTTCGCGCACGTCAGCGGATGCTGCGGCGCGTCCCGACGCCGGGCGCGCGCCGCTCGATGAAGGCGCGCGCGACCACAGCGCCTGCGGCGTCGGTCTGGTCGCGCAGGTCTCGGGCGAGCCGAGCCGCAGGGTCGTCGAGCTCGCCCTCGGAGCGCTCGCCGCGATGGAACATCGCGGCGGTGTCGGCGCCGACGGCGAAGCCTCCGACGGCGCCGGCATCCTCACGGCGATCCCCTGGCAGGTGCTCGAGCCGTGGCTCGCCGGCCAGCGCATCGCGGAGCCGCGGCCGTTCTCGACCGCGGTCGGCATGGTCTTTCTGCCGCGGGAGGAGGGCAAGCGGACGCTCGCCCGTGAGCTGGTCACCAAGGCGCTGCGCGACGAGGGGCTCGTCGTGGTCGGCTGGCGCGCGGTCCCGCTGCGACCGGAGGCCTTGCCGCCGAGCGTACGCGAGCGGCGCCCGCACGTAGAGCAGGTCGTCGCGCAGTCGCCCACGCTCGCCGGCGACGAGCTGGAGCGCGCCCTGCTCCTGGCCCGCAGGGCCGTCGGCAGGGCGCTCGCGCGCCAGTCGGTCATCCGCCGCCTCGACGACCTCTACATCTGCTCACTCTCGTCGCGGACCATCGTCTACAAGGGCATGGTCACGTCGCAGGTGCTGCCCGAGTTCTACCCGGACCTTCAGGATCCGGCGTTCGTCAGCTCGTTCGCCGTGCTGCACCGCCGCTTCAGCACCAACACGGCGCCCAAGTGGAGCCTGGCGCAGCCGATGCGGCTGCTGGCGCACAACGGAGAGATCAACACGCTGCTCGGCAACCTCGCGTGGATGCGCGCCCGGGAGCCGGAGCTGGCGGCTCCGGTGTGGGGCGCGCGCATGCCCGAGTTGCTGCCGGCCGTTCACGGCGACAGCAGCGACTCCGGCGCGCTCGACAAGCTGGTCGAGCTGCTGGTGCGCTGCGGCCGCAGCCCGCTCGAGGCCTTGATGATGACGATGCCGGCCGCCTACGAGGCCGCGGCGGCCGAGGCGGGGGCGGCTGACGCGAAGACGGCGGGAGCGGCGGCCGCTCCGGGGACCGCTCCGGGAGCCGCCGGCGGAGGCCTCGCCGACCCGCGCGTGATCGACTTCTACGACTATCACGCCGGCGTGCTCGAGGCGTGGGACGGGCCGGCGCTCGTGGCCTTCGCAGATGGCCGCCACCTGGGCGCCTGCCTCGACCGCAACGGCCTGCGCCCGGCGCGCTACGCGCGCACCCGCTCAGGCCTGCTCGCGCTCGCCTCCGAGGCCGGCGCCATCGACCTGCACGGCGAGGAGATCGTCGAGAACGGCAGGCTCGGCCCCGGCCAGATGATCGCCGTCGACCTCGAGCACGGGCGGTTGCTGCGCGACGAGGTCGTCAAGACCTCCGTCGCGTCCCGCCGCCCGTACGGCGCCTGGCTGCTGGCGCAGCGCCGCAGCCTGGCGCCGCAGCGGTTCGACGTCGGCGAGGTCGACGGATCGGAGGCGGCCGACCTGCTCGTCCGGCAGGCGGCCGCCGGATTCACCGCCGAGGACGTCGAGCTCATCGTCCGGCCCATGGCGCGCCAGGCAAAGGAGCCGCGCTTCTCCATGGGCAACGACGCGCCCCTGCCCGTCCTCTCCGGCAAGCCGCACGTGCTCTACGACTACTTCACGGAGCGCTTCGCCCAGGTGACGAACCCCGCCATCGACCCGCTGCGCGAGCGCCTCGTGATGTCGCTCGCGGTCAAGCTGGGCCCTCGCGGTGACCTGCTCACCGCCGAGCCCGAGCACGCGCGCCAGGTGGAGCTGCCCTCGCCGATCGTGAACAAGGCCGAGATGGTGGCGCTCCAGGACCTCGGCCTGCGCGCCGCCCGCGTCTCGACCTCCTACGAGGTCGCGAGCGGCCCCTGGGGGATGCGCGAGGCGGTGGAGCGCGTCTGTCGCGAGGCCGCCGCGGCGGTGCGGGGCGGCGCGGAGGTCGTGGTGCTCAGCGACCGGCTCGCCGCCTCCACGCCGCTCACCAGCCACGTGCCGCCGCTACTGGCCGTCGGGGCCGTGCATCACGACCTGATCCGGCGAGGCCTGCGCAGCCGAGCCTCGCTCGTCGCGGAGACGGCCCAGTGCTGGAGCGTGCACCACTTCGCCTCCCTCATCGGCTACGGCGCCTCGGCCGTGCACCCGTATCTCGCCTTCGAGAGCGTGCGCGACCTCTGGGAGCGGGGCCGCCTCGCCGGCGACGGGCCGGCGGGCAACGGGAGCATCTCCGGCCCGGCCGACCTCGAGGAGGCCCTGCGCCACTACCGCGTCTCCGCAGAGCAAGGCCTGCTCAAGATCCTCTCCAAGATGGGCATCTCGCTGCTGGCCAGCTACCACGGCGCGCAGCTGTTCGAGGCCGTGGGCCTCGGCCCCGATCTGATCGAGCTCGCCTTCACGGGCACGCCCTCGCGCATCGGCGGCCTGAGCGTGGAAGAGCTGGCGCAGGAGACGGTGTGGATCCACCAGCAGGCGTTCCCGGAGCTCACGCCCGAGAAGCTGCAGGACTACGGCTTCGTGCGCTACCGGCCGCGCGGCGAGTACCACCTGAACAACCCCGAGGCGGCCAAGACGCTGCGCCGGGCCTGCGTCGAGCGGCTGCCCGACCTGTACCGCAGCTACAGCGAGAAGTTGCGGCAGCGGCCGCCGACGGTGCTGCGCGACCTGCTGCAGTTGGTTCCCGAGCCCGGCGCTTCCGCGCCGGTCGAAGACGTCGAGCCTGTGGCCGAGATCCTGCCGCGGTTCTGCACCGGCGGCATGTCGCTCGGCGCGCTCTCCCGCGAGGCGCACGAGACCATCGCCGTCGCCATGGCGCGCATCCACGGACGCGCCAACTCGGGCGAGGGCGGGGAGGACGCCGAGCGGGACGTCGTGATCGACGACGTCGACCCCTCGACGGGCCTCTCGGCACGGTTCCCCCACCTGCAGGGCCTCGAGAACGGCGACCGGGCCGCCAGCCAGATCCGCCAGGTCGCCTCCGGGCGCTTCGGGGTCACGACGGCCTACCTCGCCGGGGCGGACCAGTTGGAGATCAAGATCGCCCAGGGCGCCAAGCCGGGAGAGGGCGGCGAGCTGCCCGGCGACAAGGTGACCGCATACATCGCCGGCCTGCGCCGCTCGGCCTCCGGCGTCACGCTCATCTCGCCGCCGCCGCACCACGACATCTACTCCATCGAGGACCTCGCCGAGCTCATCTACGACCTGCGCATGGTCAACCCCCGGGCGCAGATCTCGGTGAAGCTGGTGGCGGGGACGGGCATCGGGACGATCGCCGCCGGAGCGGCCAAGGCCGGCGCCGACGTGATCCACGTCTCGGGGCACGGCGGCGGGACCGCGGCGGCTTCGCTCAACTCCATAAAGCACGCCGGCATGCCCTGGGAGCTCGGGCTGGCGGAGGTGCACCGGGCGCTCATCGCCGCCGGCTTCCGCGAGCACGTGCGCCTGCGCGTGGACGGCGACCTGCGCACCGGTCACGACGTGGTCGTGGCGGCCGCCCTGGGCGCCGACGAGTTCGCCTTCGGCACGGCGGTCCTGCTGGCCGAAGGCTGCGTGATGGCGCGCGTGTGCCACCAGAACAAGTGTCCGGTGGGAGTGGCGACCCAGGACCCGGAGCTGCGCAAGCGGTTCGGCGGCCGGCCCGAGCACATCGTCAACTACTTCACCTTCGTAGCCGAGGAAGTACGCGAGTTGCTCGCCGGGCTCGGCCTGCACTCGCTTGGCGACCTCGTGGGCAGGAGCGGCCTGCTCGAGCTCGCGGAGGCCGCCTCACTCAAGACCGCCGGCCTCGACCCGTACTGGTTCGAGGCGCCGCCGGCCGGGCCGGGCCGCTCCCCCCGGCGGCTTGCGACGCCGGCGCCGGGCGGGGGGCGCGGCTGCGCGCCGCCGGTCTCGCCCGGTCGTCCGTGCGACACGCTCGACGACCGTCTGCTCGGCGACCCCGAGGTCGAGGCGGCCGTGGCCGGTCACGGGCGCGTGACGCGCGCGGCGCGGGTGGTCACGCGCGACCGCGCCGTGGGCGCCCGCCTGGCGGGCGAGGTCGCGGCGCGGCACGGCGACCACGGCTTCCGCGGTGAGCTGCGCCTCGAGCTGGCCGGCTCCGCCGGCCAGAGCCTCGGCGCGTTCCTCACCGACGGCGTGGTCGTGGAGCTCACCGGCGAGGCCAACGACTACGTGGGCAAGGGCATGGCCGGCGGCGAGCTGGTGGTCCGTCCGGCCGAGGCTCACCTCGGCGGCCCGGACCAGGTCATCGCCGGCAACACGTGCCTGTACGGCGCGACCGGAGGCCGGCTCTACGTCGCCGGCCGCGCCGGCGAGCGCTTCGCCGTGCGCAACTCGGCGGCCGTCGCAGTGGTGGAGGGCGCCGGCGACCACTTCTGCGAGTACATGACCGGCGGCGTGGTCGCGGTGCTCGGGTCGATCGGCCGCAACGCCTGCGCCGGCATGACCGGCGGCACCGTGTACCTGAGCGCCGCCGAGCCGCCGGCGTGGCTCGCCGGCCACGCCGCCGTCGCGGACGCCGGCATGGACGAGGCCGCCGTCGCGGAGCTGAAGGCCCTGCTCAAGGAGCATTCGGCGCGCACCGGCAGCGAGACGGCGGCGGCTCTGCTGGAGGATCCCGGCGCCCTCGTCGGCCGCTTCGTGCGGGTCCGCCCTTCGGGTGGAGAGGCCCGCTCTGTGGCCCCGAAGTCACCGGTCGGTGTCTCACGCTCGGCTTGAGCGTAACGCAGGCTCAACACACGCTCGTTGCATACGCTCGAGCGAGAGAGTATGCTGCCCGCGAAATCAGGGGGGCGGGCGTGAGGCCCGCAATGCATTTCTCGAAGGGAGACGGAATGGCCACCGAGGCATATTGCGTCAAGTGTCGCACCAAGCGCACGATGAAGGACGAGAAGGCCGTCACGATGAAGAACGGCAAGCCCGCGACGCAGGGCGTGTGCCCCGAGTGCGGCACCAAGATGTTCAAGATCGGCAAGAGCAAGTAACTCTGGTTGACCCGGCCCGCATGAGCGGGCCGCTTCGAGTGAACGGCTGGGGCCGGGGCGTGAGAGCGCCCCGGCCCCAGCCGTTCACAGGCTCAGTCGGCGCCGCTCTCCGGCCAGACGTCGGCGTCTATCCCTCGCGCCTCAAGGATATGAGCCACGTCGGACAGCGTCGCGTAGTCGGCGTGGCGGTAGAGCTCGCACAGCTGGTAGGGATCGTCCGTGGGCACTCCTGCCGGTTCAGGCGGTCTACCTGTACCGACGTCCGTTGTTCAGCGCCTCCTGCGTCACGCGGTAGATCGCCGTGTGGAGCTCGTGCGGCGGCGATCGACAAGAGCAGGGTCACGCCGAACGCGGCCTGCGTTGTCGCGTCCGTGGCGCCCTGTCCGGCGGAGTAGCGAAGGGCCAGGATCTTGGCGAGTCCAGGCCCTTTGAGAAACCTGCTTCGGGAGGTCTGATGGGCAGAGGCACAAGCATCTTGCTCATCGCCCTCGGGGCGATCCTCAGGTTCGCTCGACTCCGTCTTCGGCAGCACCAGCCTGTGGCTCGTGCTCGGCGGCGCCGCCGCGCTGAAGGGCTGCGGCGCCTCCGGCCCCGCAGATCCGCGTCACCTGTCCGCGCAGGAGGCGTCAACGCCCTCGGTCATCGGCCGGCGGCGGCGGTGCTAAGGTCCGGGAATATGGCTGCTCGCGGAGAAATCGCCTGGTCCCCTGACGACCGCCAGACGGCCGTGATCGCAGCTGTCCTCGTCGGGCTGCTCGCCTTGACCAGCTGGCACTCCTACCTGCTGTTCCACACTCTCGCGGAGCTCGCTTTCATCATCGTCTGTGTGACGGTGATCATCCTGGCATGGTCGCTGCACCAGTTCCTCGACGACGACTTCGCCATCTTCCTGGGGATCGCACTCGCCTTCGTGGCCGTCCTTCACACGGTGCACCTTGTGGACTACCCCGGCCTGGGCATGATCTCGCACTCTCTCGACCCGCCGACGCAGCTTTGGCTCGGCGCCCGGGTCCTGCTCGCCGTGACCTTCATCGTCGCGCCCTTCGCGATCGGCCGGCGCCTGGACCTGCGTCTCGTCGTGATCTGCTACGCGGCCTGCGACGCGTTCCTGCTGGCGAGCGTCTTCTGGTGGCGCATCTTCCCGGCCACCCTCACGCAGGCCGGCCTGACGCCCTTCAAGAAGGTGGCGGAGTACGTCATCTGCCTGCTGTTCGCGCTCGCCATCGCCTTGCTGTGGCGTCGGCGCGATCAGCTCCCGGCGCACTCGTTCCGCCTGCTCGGCGCCGCGCTGGTGACCAGCATCGTCGCCGAGGCTCTGCTTCAGCGTCTACCACTCTGCCGCCACCTGGCCGAACCTCCTGGGCCATCTCTTCCTGGTGCTCTCCGCCGTGCTCTTCTTCAGGGCCGTGGTGGACGACGGCCTCGCGCGGCCGCACGCCGTCGCCATGACCGCCCTGCGTGAGGCCGAGACCCTTCACCGGCGTCTCGAGCTGGGCCTCATGCCGACGATCCCGGTCGAGCCGGTGGGGCTCGACGTCCTCAGCGTCTACCTCCCGGGTGAGCGCCACCTTGCTCTGAGCGGCGACTTCATCGACGTCCTCGACGGCGGCGAGGAGGGCGTCGCCGTGATCTGCGGCGACGTCAGTGGACACGGCCCCAACCCCGCGGCGCTCGGCACCATGCTCCGCGTGAGCTGGCAGGCGCTCTGCGAGAGCGGGGCAGACCCGGTCACCATCGTCGAGAGCCTCAAGGCGGTCCTTTTGCGCGAACGCAGGTCGCCCGGCACCTTCGCGACCTTGTGCCTGGCCTGGATCGACGCGGCGGGCGATGAGATCCGTTTGATGAACCTCGGCCATCCCGTACCGCTGCTCATCACCGGCGAGGTGCGGCCGCTGGAGGTCCCGCCCTCGCCTCCTCTGGGCGCCTTCGACTGGCCCACCGAGGAGCCAAGGCGCATCGAGTTGCCCGACAGATGGCAGCTCTTCTTCTACACGGACGGACTCATCGAGGGGCGGCTCAGCCCGGGCTCTCCTGAGCGCTACGGGGAGCAGCGGCTCGTCAAGGGCCTCGAAGCACTGGCCGGCGAGCGGATCGACGGAGCCGGGATGGAACGCTTCATCTCGGCCATCGAGGCCGGCTCCGGCGTGTCCTTCGAAGACGACGTCGCCGCCATGCTGATCTCCAAGACGGAGCCGTACGACCGGAAGCCCGTCGCCGCCGGCCCGAGTGCACGTCGGGTGAGCGTCGACTAGGCCTTTGGAGCTCGGGTGCTCAAGTCGAGCTCCCGGTATGGCGTCCGGCATGGCTGTCCATCGGCGAGCCACATGCGCCGTTCGCTGAGATCCATGACGACGGATGCCACCGTCG
>CAVOMB010000026.1:0-33270 GCA_963696935.1 uncultured Thermoleophilia bacterium
CCTTCGTCGACAGGCATGGCTCCGAGCGACTCCAGGACGAAGTCCGGCCGCGCGGACGTGGCGACCCATGCCTCAAATGTACGGACCGTAGTGACATGCGGGGCCACCAGCTGTGCGGCAGCGACGCCCGTGAACCACGCCCGCGCACCCTGCTCCGCGCCCGGCAGGCGCTGGGATGCGGCGCGCATCGTCTGCAGCGCGCCATCATTCAGGACGAAGCCGCGCGCAAGCACCTTGCGATCGGCAGCCGCATAGCTGGTGGCCCCCGCCGAGGACGGCGAGCCGAACGGCACGTCCCGCGTGAGCACGCCGACACCGCCCTCCACTGCGATCGAGCCGTCCGCAACCAGTCGCTGGTGTTTGGCGTGGTACGCCGCGTACGCGTGCCTTGTGCTCTCGGCCTTGCCCGTGCCGGCCCAGACCGCGACCCTCCGGCCTGCTTCGCAGACGTGCGACGCGTTGAACAAGGAGGGCAGGAAGATCACCCGCTCCTATCCGGGCCCACTTGAGACCGGCAGGAATCCAGGGGCGGTCCATTGCAAGCACAACATCGGTCGCTTGCAGCTCGTACGGGTCCAAGCCGTCCGAGACGCCGCGACGCCATCGCTTGAACTCGTCACGCTTGAGACACCCTTGCCCAACGTTGTCACCTCGAACGAGGTGGGCATCCGACGGGCTCGAGGAGAACTCCGCGCTCTTGAATGGAAACCCGACCAGAATGTCGCAGACCTCGCTCAGCCGGCAGGCTCTCCAACCCGCATCACCCGAAGTGCCTCCAACCAACGTGCTCTTGAAGTGGGCATACTGACGCCGCCGGGCTTCCAGCTCCGCTTCCAGCGCTGCGAACGCGTCGAGCACCCGCACGATCTCCCGCTGCACTTCGAGCGGCGGGACGGGCATCGTGATGCGCTCAAGCGACTTGGCTGACACATCAATGACCTTGGTGCCGGTCGCCAGTCGCTTCTTCTGGGCGAAGAAGTCGGGTGTCTGCAGCCAGTACGCGACGTACTTGGGGTCGAGCGAGTGCTTGTGAAGGCCGTGGCATGACCGCCGGTCACGATCTGTACGGACCCCAGCCAGGCGACAGCTTTGCCGACATCCTGCAGATTCTCGCTCGTGTTCGTGATGATCACGTCACCCGGGTCGACCTTCGCCAGCTTCGCCGCGGTCTGGGGTGCGACGAAGGAACTGGTCTCCGTCGCCCACGTTCCATAGAAGGTGTAGATCTGCCCGTAGTGAATCGCGCCGACGCCCGACTCGACGAAGTCCGTCTTCGGCATCCCGTTGCCTCGCACCAGTTCACCAAGCTCGCCCAGTGTCCGGCGGGGCACGCCCTCCGGACACAGCTCCGCAATCAGCTCGTCGATGCGACTCATGATGCACCGCCCCACGCTCGCGAACGGACGTGACGGGACATATGTGCAAGCGCGCCTTGCACGATCGCGAATTCCGCGCGTGCCGTCCGGCTCATGACTGCGCCTCTGAGCGCACCCGGCATCACCCGCAGTCGCGCAGCGACTGTCGGATGGATGCCGTTGTTGGGCGGGAAGCGGGTACGAGTCGGATCTCGACCTCGCAGCCCACTGCCCGCGCGTACCGCTTCAGCGTGCTCACTGACGGCGAGTGCTTGCCGACGGCCTCAAGTCGCGAGACCGCGCTCTTGGTGGTGCCCATGCATTCGGCGACCTCCTCCTGGGTGAGGCCGGCCTTGGCTCGTGCGGCCAGCAGCTCACGCACGAGCTCGTACTCGTCGGCACTCTCAGCGTAGGCGGCGGCGAAGCCCTTGCGCTTCATGGCACGGGCGAGGAACTCATCGTGGTCGTGGGCGACCGGGCGATACTCGCGCTCAGCCATCACGCACCTCCTTCATGCGGCGGCGAGCGAGCTTCAGGTCCCGTTCCGGCGCCGCCTGCGTCTTCTTGACGAAGGCGTGGAGAACGACTACCCGCTCACTGACGAGGTAGCAGTACAATGCCCGGCCGATGCCCTCGCGGCCACGCGGGCGGAGCTCGAAGAGACCGCCGCCGAGGGCGCGCGAATGTGGCATCCGCAGGTCGGGCCCGAACTCCATCAGCAGTTCGACGAGACGCGCATAGTCGGCGAGGACGCCGACCGGCCAGTCTGCGATCTCGGCGAGGACGCGCTGGTTGAAGTACTCGACGGAGTACGGCATGGCCATAGGTTAGCGGATACGCTAACTTTCGTCAAGAGTACTGCACTTCTGATCGGCCTCGTCGCCCTCCAGGTCCGCCACGATCGCGTCGATCTGCGTCCGCAGCTCCGTCTGTCGCGCCACGATGCCGGCGATCTCGGCGTTGAGCGCCACGATGTCGACGGCCTCCGTCGTGTCCTCTTGCTCCACGTACGACGAGACGGCGATGTTGTAGTCGTTCTCGGCGATCTCGGCGCTCGGGACGAGGCGGGCGAAGTACTCGGCGTCCTCGCGGGCGGTGAAGGCATCGAGGATCTTCTGCCGGTTCGCCTCGGTCAGCTTGTTCTTGTTGCCGCCGCGGACGAACTCCGCCGACGCGTCGATGAAGAGCACCGCGTTGTCGGTCTTGGACTTCTTGAGCACGATGACGCAGGTCGCGATCGTGGTGCCGAAGAAGAGGTCCGGCGGGAGCTGGATGACGGTGTCGACGTAGTTGTTGTCGACGAGGTACTTGCGGATCTTGCGCTCCGCGCCGCCGCGGTAGAGCACGCCGGGGAACTCGACGATCGCCGCCGTGCCGTTCACGGCCAGCCAGCTCAGGATGTGCATCGTGAAGGCGAGGTCGGCCTTCGACTTCGGGCGCCAGCACGCCGGCGGGCGCGAAGCGCGGGTCGTTGATGAGCAGCGGGTTGGCGTCGCCGTCCCACTTGATGGAGTACGGCGGGTTGGAGACGATCGCCTCGAACGGCTCGTCGTCCCAGTGCGCGGGGTCGGTGAGGGTGTCGCCGTGCGCGAGGTCGAACTTCTCGTAGTTCACGTCGTGCAGGAACATGTTGATGCGCGCGAGGTTGTAGGTGGTCAGGTTGATCTCCTGGCCGAAGAAGCCCTGGCGGACGTTCTCGTTGCCGAGCACCTTCGCGAACTTGAGCAGCAGCGAGCCGGAGCCGCACGCCGGGTCGTAGACCTTGTTCACCTCGGTCTTGCCCACCACCGTGATGCGCGCGAGCAGCTCGCATCACCTCCTGCGGCGTGTAGTACTCGCCGCCGGACTTGCCCGCGCTGGACGCGTACATCTGCATGAGGTACTCGTACGCGTCTCCGAACGGGTCGATGGTGTGGTCCTCGAAGTGGCCCAGATCGAGGTCGCCGATCGCGTCGAGCAGCTTGACCAGCTTCTCGTTGCGCTTCGCCACGGTGGGACCGAGCTTGGCGCTGTTCACGTCGAGGTCGTCGAAGAGGCCTTTGAGGTCGTCCTCGCTGTCGGCGCCGACGGCCGAGCCCTCGATGTTGCGGAACATGCGTTCGAGCGTCTCGTTGAGGTTCTCGTCAGTGCCCGCGCGCCTGCGGACGTTCGCGAACAGCTCGCTGGGCAGGATGTAGAAGCCCTTCTCGGCCACCGTCTCGGCGCGGCCGAACTCGGCATCGGCGTCGGAGAGCTTGCGCGTAGTCGAACTCGGGACGCCCCGCCTCACGCTCTTGCACGTTCAGGTAGGCGGTGAGGTTCTCGGAGATGAAGCGGTAGAAGAGGATGCCGAGCACGTAGGTCTTGAAGTCCCATCCGTCCACGGACCCGCGAAGATCGTTCGCGATGCGCCAGATCGTCTTTCCACCAAGGTCGGAAGGATAGAAGGCTCCGGGGCCGCGTTGCTCGGCTGCGGCCAGGCCGAGCTGGTCGGACGTGCCGTCTCCGAGTACACGCAGCGCCACGCGAAGGAGCTTCGCGCGGGCATCGCCGCCGCCGGCGCCGCGCTCGCCCTCAGTGACGACGCCGCCATCGCCTATCTCGCGGGAGAGGATGCGGCGACCTTGGACCGCGTGACCGGGCGCAAACCGCTCAGGTAGCGCGGCTCAGGCCTCAGGCAATCCGTAGCGAGCGACCTCGAACCAGTTCAGCTCACCGTCTGGCCACGCCGACACGGCCTCCCATTCGCCGGGACCGGCTGCGGATTCGACGATCGCGCCTTGAAAACGCCGCCGCTGGGGAATACTCTTCGTGTGGATCTGACCCCGAGCCAGACTCGGCAGTAGGATTCACCGGGCCCCCCTCAAAGGGGCCCTTCCTTTTGCCTACAAGCGGACGATCCCCTGCGCGTCCTTGAGGCTCGCGACCTTGCACAGGACCGGACCGAGCCGGTCGAAGTAGTGACGCGCTCCCTTCTTGCGGATGTAGCCGGCTGGCGCCTGCTTCTGATACAGGAAGTAGGCATTCACATCCGATAGCTGAACGAAGTACGAGTGCAGCGAGTCCCTGTGCACAGCGTCCTCGACGATCGTCGCGATGGGGAGCTGCCGATACCCGCTGCCGTCCATGTTGGGTACGGGATTGTAGACGCGCATCTTCCGAGTGAGTCTCATGAGCTTGGACTCCTCCGTCCGGTCTACCACCAGGAGTCCGGAATCCTGCAGATTGCGCGGGCCGGGGAAGTTGTGATGCGAGATCGTGTTCTCGAAGCGCTGGATGAGAACCCTCCACGCGGACTGGAAGACGTCGTAGTCGGCGAGCTTGCCGCTCTTGTCGACGACGACGTTGATGATGCTGACGTCGGGAAGGCCGGCCTCGAAGTCGATCACCTCTCGGAGCAGACGCAGCCGGATCGACTTCGGGATCCTGGTCAGGTCGCCGGGACTGTGGATGAAATGACTCGCATGAATCTCGTCTACTTGGCGCGAGCGCGTTTGCGAAAGTCGATGATGCCGGCCAGCGTGTCGTGCCAACAGAGCTCGTGAACCACGAATCCGCCCAAGACGAAGTAGCGACTCGAGCCCGTCTTTGACCCGACGTCACCACTCTCGTCCACGTAGACCAAATACACGGATCCTCCTGGGGGGCCCGACGCCCCCCGGCCGTCTGGCGGCCAAGGCTATGCGGGCGTCGGCGGAAGCGGCAAGGATGAGCAGGGAGACGATTCGCCGGCGCCGGCGCCGGCATCGCGCTCGGCCTCGGTGACAACGCCGCCATCGCCCATGGGCAATCCGCAGCGGGCGACCTCGAACCAGTCCAGCTCGCCGCCCGGCAAGGCTTTCCGTCCGACGTTTACACGAACATATGTTCGTGTTACGCTCATTGCCCCCGCAGCACCGTCCATCCGCACGTCAGGAGCCCCACATGCCGAGCGGCGGAGCCACCTCCGGAGACAGACCCAGCGGTCGCCTCACCGGCGCCGCCCGGGCCCGCGCCGGCCGCCCGGGCCCCAACGGCGAGGCCGTACCGGTCGCCGTCACCTGGGACGAGCGGGCGCGGCGCCCGGTCGCCTTCATCTGGCGCCGCCGCCGCTACCAGGTCGAGCGCGTGCTCGAGACCTGGGTCCTCGAGACTGGCTGGTGGAAGGACGAGGGCCACGTCAGCCGCTCGTACTGGCGCGTGCGCGCCGGCGGCCGCGTCGTCGACCTGCGCTACGACCGCCTCAGCAAAGCGTGGGCGCTCGAGCGGGAGCTCGGATGAGAGCGCCCGGGAGACCGCGATGAGCTTCGTCCACCTGCACCTGCACACCACGTTCTCGTTCGGCGATGGCGCCTGCCGCGTCAACGAGGCGGTCATGCGCGCCGCGGAGCTGGGCATGCCGGCGCTGGCCGTCACCGACCACGAGGGGCTGTACGGCGCCGTGCGCTTCTACCAGGCGTGCAAGGCGGCCGGCATCAAGCCCATCGTCGGCGTGGAGCTCACGGTCGAGCCGACGGTGGGGCCGGGCGGTCGGGTCTGGGAGCCGTCCGCACCCGACGGCGCGAGCGATGGCGGCGGCGCGGCCGGTGTCCCGGTCGGCGCGGCGCTCGCCGACCCGGCGGCCGCGGCGGCGCTCGCGCCCGACGGCCGCATCGCCCACCTCAAGGCGGCGGCCACGGTGCCGCCCTCCGCCGCCCGCGCCGGCGGCGCCGGCGGGTATCACCTGGTGCTCCTCGCCAGGACTACACCGGGTGGAGCAACCTGTGCCGCATCATCAGCGCCGCCCACCTCGAGCACCCGGGCGGGCCCCCGCTGGCCCGGCTCGCCACCCTCGCCGAGCACGGCGGCCACCTCGTCGCGCTCAGCGGCTGCCGCCGCGGCGAGGTCTGGTCGCGGCTGCTCGCCGGCGATAAGGCCGGCGCCCGTGCCGCGGCCTCCGTGTTCCGCGGCATCTTCGGCCGCGAGTACTTCATCGAGCTGCAGCACGAGCTGCTGCCCGACTCGGACGCCTCGCTGCGCGCGCTCGACCTCCTCGCCCACGAGCTGCGCATCCCCACCGTCGCCACCGGCGACGTCCACTACACGGTCAAGGCCGACGCCGGCCTCCACGACGTCCTCGCCGCCGAGGCCGCCAACCAGCCGCTCCCCAACCCCCTGGGGCGCAAGAACGCCGAGCTCTACCTCAAGAGCCCCGGTCAGATGCTCCGCCTCTTCCAGCGCTACCCCGAGGCCTACGACAACGCCGCCCGCATCGCCGCGCGCTGCAACCTCGACCTGGGCCTCGGCAAGCTCCTCTTCCCCGCCTACCCGCTGCCGCCGGGCGAGACCGCCTTCTCGCTGCTCTGGAAGCGCTGCTTCGAGGGCGCCGCCGAGCGCTACCGGCCGCTCACCGCCGAGGTCACGGCGCGGCTCGAGCGCGAGCTCAAGGTCGTCGAGCAGCTCGGGTTCGCCGAGTACTTCCTCGCCGTGCGCGACATCGTCGAGTTCGCGCTGAGCCGCGGCATCTATTACTCCGGCCGCGGCTCCGCCGGCAACAGCATCGTCAGCTACGTGCTGCGCATCACCGACGCCGACCCCATCGCCAACGAGCTGCTCTTCGAGCGCTTCCTCAACCCGTCGCGCCACGAGATGCCCGACGTGGACATCGACTTCTGCTCGGCGCGCCGCGACGAGGTCATCCAGTACATCTACGAGCGCTTCGGCCACGACCGCGTCGCCATGGTGGCCACCGTCAACACCGTGCGCGCGCCGTCGGCGGTACGCATCGTCAGCCGTGCGTTCGGGTTCACGCCGGAGGAGATCAACGCCCTCTCCCGGCGCGTGCCGTGGGGCAGCGCCTCCAAGCTCGGCGAGATGCTCGCCGAGCGCCCCGAGCTCGCCGACCACGAGTTCCAGCAGCCGCACTACCGCCGGCTGGTCGACGTCGCCGAGCGGCTGTCGGGGTTCCCCGCCCACCTCGGCACGCACCTGGGCGGGTTCATCCTCTCGCGCGACCCGCTCACGGACCGGGTGCCGCTGCAGTGGGCGGCCAAGGGCGTCGTGGTGGCCCAGTTCGACAAGGACGACGTCGAGACGCTGGGCCTCGTCAAGATGGACATCCTCGCGCTCAAGATGCACTCGGCCATCGCCGAGGCGGTGCGCCGCATCGAGGCGCGCACCGGCGAGCGCGTCAGCGCCTGGGAGCTGCCGCGCGACGACCCCAAGGTCTACGAGCTCATCCGCTCGGCGCGCACCGTCGGGCTGTTCCAGCTCGAGAGCTCGGGGCAGCGCAACCTGGCCACACGGCTGCAGGAGCGCGACTTCGAGGACGTCATCGCGGCCATCTCGCTCTTCCGCCCGGGGCCGCTGCAGGCCGACATGATCGCGCCGTTCATCAGGCGGCGGCACGGGCACGAGCCCGTCGTCGTGCCGCACCCCGCCATGGAACGCGTCCTGCGCCGCACCTACGGGGTCATCGTCTACCAGGAGCAGGTCATCGAGGTCGCGGCGGCGGTCGCCGGCTTCAGCCTCGCCGAGGCCGACCTGCTGCGCCGCACCATGACCCACGAGCGCTCCATGGAGGAGATGGACGCCATCGGCCGCAACTTCGTCGAGAAGGCGATGGCCCTCGGCGCCACGCAGGAGGTCGCCGACGAGGTCTTCCGCCAGCTCCGCGGCTTTGCCGCCTACGGCTTCAACAAGGCGCACGCCGCCTGCTTCGCCATTGTCTGCAACGCCTCGGCCTGGCTCAAGGCGCACTACCCGGCCGAGTTCTTCGCCGGCATCCTCAACAACCAGCCCATGGGGTTCTACTCGCCGCGGGTGGTGCTCAACGACGCGCGGCGCTTCGGGCTCACGGTGCTGCCGCTCGACGCCAACCTGAGCGGCGAGTGGTTCGAGGTCGAGCGCGGCGGCACGGCGCTGCGCGTCGGGCTCGCCTACGTCAAGGAGATGAGCGCGGCCGCGCGCCGGGCCATCGTCGAGGCGCGCGGCGACACGCCGAGCGAGCTGCCGGCCGGCCCGGCCCGCGCGAGGGGCGCCGGCCCCGCCGGCCCGCCGCGGCCGTACACCTCACTGGCCGACTTCATAGGCCGCACGCGGGTCAGCCGCGAGATCACCGAGAACCTCGCGCGCCTCGGCGCCTTCGACGCGCTCGGCGTGCGCCGCGAGGAGCTGGTCGCGCAGGTGCCGCTGCTGTACGCCGGCGCCCGGGCGGCGCCGGCCTCGCTCGCCCCCCCGGCCGGCGGCGGCTCCGGCCCCGGCGGCTCCGGCCTCGACCAGCCGCGGCTCGCGCTCGACGAGCAGCTCGGGCCGCTCAGCTTCCTGCCCGACTGGTCCGCGCAGCGGCGCGTGAGCATCGAGCTCGAGCTGCTCGGGCTCAACGTGAGCGCCCACCCGCTGCGCTTTGTGCACACCGAGATCGAGGCGCTGGGCGTCACGCCTATGGGGCGCCTGCCCGAGGTCCGTCACGGCCGCCGCGTGCGCGTGGCCGGCGTGCTCGAGCGCGCCCAGATGCCGTGGATCCGCAGCGGCCACCGCACCATGTTCCTCACGCTCGAAGACGAGACCGAGCTCGGGCAGGTGGTGGTCTTCAACGACGTCTACCTCAAGTACGGGCGAGTGCTCAAAGACGCGGTCTACCTGCTGGTGGAGGGCGAGCTGCAGAACGACGAGGAGCACGGCCTCGCGGTGGTGGCGCACCGCATCACCGACCTGCTGCGCGCCATCGGGCGCGACGAGGCCGGCGACCGCTCAGGCGACCGCGGCAGAGGACCCCGCGGCCCGGGCAGCGCCGTCCCGGCGACCGCCGGGCCGGCCGCCGGCGGGGCCTTCGTCCCCGGCGGCCTCACCTACCGGCGCCCGGACGCCTGGGAGCTCCCGGCCGTAGAGCCGCGCACGCGGCCGGGGCGCACGGGCTGAGCCACGGCCGGGCCGCACACGCCCGTCCGCGCTAGAAGATCGCGATCTGGATCACGACCTCGTCTCCGGAGCGGCCGCGCGTCCCGGCCACCGGGTCCTGGCCGACCACGTCGCCGGGCATGGACCCCCAGCCGGCGACGTAGTCCGCGCTCACGGTGAACCCCGCGTCCTTGAGCGTGGCCTGGGCGTCGCCCTGGGAGAGGCCTACCACGTCCGGCACGTCCACCTTGGGCGGTCCGCTGCTCACCCAGAAGCTCACCGTGTCGCCGCGCTCTACCGTCGCGCCGGCGGCGGGCTTCTGACGAAAGACTTCGCCCTTGGGCGTGGTCTCCGAGGCGGCGCGATGACTCTTGTACGTGAGCGTCGCGTCCTCCAGCGCACCCTTCGCCGCACCGGCCGTCTGCCCCGAGAGGTCCGGCGTGGGGACGTGCAGCGGACCCCGGCTCACCCACAGGTCGACCTTGACCCCGTCGTCGACCTTGGCCCCGCCGCGCGGGGACTGACGCGCCACCTGCCCCGCGCCCGCGCCGTCAGACCAGATGAAGTGCAGCACCGGCCTCAGCCCTTCGTCGCGCACGGCGGACGCAGCGTCGGAGCGGCTCGAGCCGACCACCCCGGGTACCGTGGCGCCCGGCGCGATCCAGGTCGCGTAGGCGACCCCCGCCGCTGCGGCGGCCAGCGCGAGGACGATGGCGAGGACCACGTACCGCCGCCCGCTGCGGCGGCGGCGCGGCCGGGCCACCGTGAGCGGCGCGCCGGAGTGGTAGCGCGTGGGCGCCTCGGCGGCGACCATGGTCAGCGGCGGCTCTTCGACGGGCCGAGGCGGAGCCACCGGCGCAGCCGCCCGGGGGCCGGCCGGGGTCCTGGACTCGACGGCGGCCGGCGGTAGGACGGTGGCCGGCGGCGGGACCGTGCCCGGCGGCGAAGCGGTGGCCGGCGGCGCCGGGGCCACACCCGAGCCGGACGCCACGCCCGCAGCGGCGGCCACTCCGGCGGCCACACCGGCGGCCGCGAGCGTCCCGTGACCGGCGGCACCCTCGCCCACGGCGACGGCGATGTCCCGCCCGCCTCGCCGCGGCCGCCGCGCCAGGCGCAACGCGGCCGCGAACTCGTCCGCCGACTGGAACCTGTCGGCCGGGTCCTTGCTGAGCGCCCGCATCACCACCGCGGCGAGCGCCTCCGAGATCCCCGGCGACAGCGTCCTCGGGTTCGGGGGCGCAGTCCGCACGTGCTGCATGGCCACGGCCACGTCGGTCTCGCCCTTGAAGGGCACGCGGCCGGCGAGCATCTCGTAGAGCACCACCCCGAGGTTGTAGAGGTCGGAGCGCTCGTCCGCCGGCCTGCCCTGCGCCTGCTCCGGCGAGAGGTAGGACGACGTCCCCATCATGGCGCCCGTCCGGGTGAGCGCCGAGTCGCCCATGCGCGCGATGCCGAAGTCGGTGACCACGACGCGCCCATTCTTGGCCAGCATCACGTTGTGCGAAGTGACGTCACGGTGGACGATGTCGCGGCCGTGCGCCGCGCCGAGCGCGGAGAGCACCGCGAGTGCGATCTGCACGGCCTCGTCGGGCGGCAGCGCCCCGTCGCGGCGCAGGCGCTGCTTCAGCGTCTCGCCGGGCACGTACTCCATGGCGATGTACGTGGTCCCGTCGGCGGTGCCGCGGTCGTACACCCCGACGATGCTGGCGTGGCTGAGACTCGCCGCCGCCTGCGCCTCGATGCGGAAGCGCTCGACGAACTCGTCGTCGGCGGCCAGCTTGGCCTTCAGTACCTTGACGGCGACCTGGCGCCCGAGCCGCTCGTCCTCCGCGAGGTAGACGTCGGCCATCCCTCCGCTTCCGAGCGGCGAGAGGATCCGGTAGCGGCCGGCGAGCAGGGTCGGCACACCGGCGGAGTCTGGGTCGCGGTGCTGATCGTTCATAGAGTCAAGGGTCCGTGGCAGGCGAGAGCCTCGCCGGCGGTGGCGTGACTACGAGGAGACGCGCCGCACCCGCGCCGGGTGCGCCGCCCAAGTGTAGAGGACGCAGGCACGGCGGTCAGCCCGCCTGCCGCTCCACCAGGATCGGGAGCGCCTCGAACTCGTCCTTCTCGAACCAGGTGAGGCCGCGGCGGGCGCACAGGTCGACCTCCACCGCGTACTCGTAGCTGTAGTGCCGCCGCATCATCGGCGCGGCGCACTTCGGGCAAGCGACGAGACCGACCAGCAGGCACGACAGCGTCACGGTGACGTAGCTGCCGGACAGGATGTGCGCGAACTCGTGCGCGACCACCGCCTCGAGTTGCTGCCGCGAGAGCCGGGCCAGCGCCCCCTCGGTGACGCCCATCACCCCGCCTCCTCGAAGGTCGCTGAAGGCGAAGGCGTTGACTTCGCCTGCTGTTCCTGCTTCATATTCGTTAACACTACGGGGGTGGTTTCAACTGTCGCGGTGGTGGTAATATACGGTCTGCGTAGCGGAGTCCCCCTCCACACACCCCTCCTCTACGCAAGGTACCTCCAGGTACCACCCCATGGCTCCTTTCACAGGCCCCCCTCCCCGGGGGGCTGCCAGGAAACTGGTGCACGAGGCGGCGCTCCCCGGCGCCGCCTCTGTGCGTACGGGGTCAGAAAAGCCGACGCCTAAAGCAGGTCCGCGGCCAGCAGGAAGTTCTCGGTGATGCGGCGGCAGAACGCCGGGTAGTCCGGCAGCCGCTCGTCTGTCTCCGTCTGCAACTGCTCGGCGAAGGCGGATCCCAGGTGCTTCTGCTCCTGGACGGCGTCGCGCACCCAGTGCGGAGCCATCTCGGCGTCGACCTCGGGGTGGAACTGCGTGCCCCAGGCCTTGCCGCCGGCGCGGAACACCTGCACGCCGTTGCCGCAGACCGCCGCCAGGTGCGAGGTCGGCGAGATCTTGCAGGAGTAGGCGTGCCAGTTGAAGGCGTAGAACGGGGACGAGATCCCGCGCAGCAGCGGGTCGTCGGCGACCTTCTCGATCTTCGTCCAGCCCACCTCGGGGTGCTTGCGCTTGTAGGTGGCGCCCCCGGAGGCCTCGGCGAGGAGCTGGGCGCCGAGGCAGATGCCCCACACCGGCGCGCCCTCGTGCACCATGCGGCGCATGAGGTGGACCTCGTCGGCGAGGAACGGATACTGGTGCTGCTGGTCGACGTGCATCGCTCCGCCGAGGCTGATCAGGCCGGCCGTGTCGTGCGGCGAGGCCGGCAGAGCCTCGTTCAGGTCGACGCGGCACACTTCGAACGGCACGCCGAACTCCTTGAGCGCCCCGGCGATGCTGCCGGGTGGGTCGTCGGGCTCGTGCTGGACGATGGTCAGCGGCTTCTGCGACATGGGCGGCCCTCCTCGATTACGCGAGTATACCGCGAGGCGCCACGGCGACGGCCTTGCGGGCCGTCCGGGACCTTGCCGGGCCGTCCCGGGGTCTGCGAGACTGGGGCCATGAGCGGCAGCATCCCAACTCATGGCCCCACCGACCCCGCCACCGGCGCACCGATCGTCGAGGTCCTCTCGGCCGGCAACGAGGTGCTCATCGGCGACGTGCTCGACACCAACACCAACTGGCTGTGCACACGCGTCACGCGCCTCGGCGGGCTGGTGCGCCGCACAGTGATGCTCCGCGACGACATCGACGCCATCGGCGCCGAGCTGCGCGGCTGCCTGGACCGCCGGCCTGCCCTCGTCTTCACAGTCGGCGGGCTCGGACCCACCAGCGACGACCGCACGCTCGAGGGCGTCGCCCTGGGCCTCGGGGTCCCGCTCCAACTGCACCCCGAGGCCGAGCGCATGATCACCGCCAAGTACCGGGAGTTCTACGAGGCCGGCTACGTGCCGTTCCCGGAGCTCAACGAGAACCGCCGCAAGATGGCGCGGCTGCCGGCCGGGGCGGAGCCGCTGGTCAACCCCATCGGCGGAGCCCCGGGCGTGCTGTGCCGCCGCGCCGGCACGTGCATCGTCTCGCTCCCCGGCGTGCCCGGCGAGCTCAAGGCGATCGTGGACGAGTCGCTGGAAGCGCTGGTCGCGGAGATCTTCGGCGACGCGCGCTACGAAGAGCGCTCGCTCGAGGTGGAACTGCAGGACGAGTCGGCCATAGCCGACATCCTCCGAGCCGCCGAGCAGCAGTACCCGGCCGTGTACGTCAAGTCGCGCGCCAAGGTGCTGGGCAGCACGCCCGTCATCCGCGTGACGCTGAGCGGGCGCGGCGAGAGCGAAGCCGCGGTCGCCGCGCTCCTGGCGCCGCCGGCGGAGCAGCTGCTCGCGCAGATCGCCGCCGCCGGCTTCGCCGTCCGCCCTTCGCCGCCGGAACCCCCCGGCGCGAGCGACTGAGGCCGCGGAGCACGGCAGTGGACGCCGCGGCGGGCCTCGAGATCACGTCGTGAAGGCCACGCCGCCCGCCCGCGCCCTCGCCTGGTCCGTCGACTTCCTCGACAAGTGCTGGGGCCTCGTCGGCCTCGCGATCGTCGTGGCGCTCGAGGTCTTCGTCTTCGGCCCGCGCGGCATGGTCGAGTGGATGCTCGACGCCGGCGTCGCCGGCGTCGCCCTCCTCGTCGGCTGGCTGGCCGGCTACACGCCCTGAGGCGCGGCCGTTCGAGACGTCAGCTCAGGTGGTCCTCGATGAAGTGCGTGTTGACGTCGCCCGCCTTGAAGAGAGGGTGCTCGAGCACCAGGCGGTGGAACGGGATGACGGTCTTGACGCCGTCCACGAGGAACTCGTCCAGCGCCCAGCGCGCCCGCGCGAGGCACTCTTCGCGGTCGCGCCCCCACACGATGAGCTTGCCGAGAAGGCTGTCGTAGAAGGGCGGCACCGTGTAGCCCTGGTACACGTGGCTGTCCAGGCGGATCCACGGGCCGCCCGGCGGGATCCAGAGGGTGACGAGGCCCGGCGACGGCATGAAGTTCTCGGCCGGATCCTCCGCGTTGATGCGGAACTCGACGGCGTGGCCCACGATGTGGATGTCGTCCTGCTGCAGCGGCAGCCCCTCGCCGGCGGCGATGCGGATGCCGGTCTTGACGATGTCCACGCCGCTGACCATCTCGGTGACGCAGTGCTCCACCTGCACGCGCGTGTTCATCTCCATGAAGTAGAAGCTGCCGTCGCTGTCGAGCAGGAACTCGACGGTGCCGGCGCCCTCGTAGTCGGCGGCGATGGCGGCGGCGACGGCGGCGTCGCCCATCTGCGCGCGCAGCCCGGGACTGACGGCCGGCGAGGGCGCCTCTTCGATGAGCTTCTGGTGGCGCCTCTGGATGCTGCAGTCGCGCTCGCCGAGGTGCACGCCGTGGCCCTTGCCGTCGGCGAGCACCTGGATCTCGATGTGGCGCGGCGCCCCGATGTACTTCTCCACGTACACGGCGCCGTTGCCGAACGCCGCCTCGGCCTCTGCCTGGGCCTGGCGCACGGCGCCGGCCAGCTCGGAGGCCTCGGTGGCTATGCGGATGCCTTTGCCGCCGCCGCCGGCCGACGCCTTGATCATCACCGGCAGGCCGATGTCGCGGGCGACCACCTCGGCCTCGGCGGCGCTCTCGATGATGCCCTCGGAGCCGGGGGTGATGGGGACGTCGGCGGCGGTCATGGTCGCCCGCGCCTGGGCCTTGTCGCCCATCAGTTCGATGCTCTCCGGCGACGGGCCGACGAACTTGATGCCGTGCTCGCGGCACAGGCGGCTGAACTCGGCGCGCTCGGCCAGGAACCCATAGCCGGGGTGGATGGCCTCGGCGCCGGTCTGCACGGCCGCCTGGATGAGCGCCGGCATGACCAGGTAGCTCTGCGCCGCCGGCGCCGGCCCGATGCACACGGCCTCGTCGGCGTAGGCGACGTGCAGACAGTCCGCGTCGGCCTCGCTGTACACGGCCACGCTCTCCACACCGAGCTCGCGACAGGCGCGGATGACGCGGATCGCGATCTCGCCGCGGTTGGCGATGAGGATCTTGCTGAACACGGGTGCTCCCTTGCTTCTTTGAGGCCGCAGTATAGCCGACCAGGCTCCCGGCGGCCCGGCCGGGAGCGGCCGGCGGCGGCGCGTCCGGACAGGCAACGCTTTGCCTCCGCGGCCCCTCAAGCGCGTCCCCCCGGTGCCGATAGGAACAGTAAGACTGGGCAAGGACTACTCACCGGACCCGAATTCGGTCCGGCATTTCATCCTCTCTCTCAGCCGGGCCGGTCTCCTTCGTTCGACATACCGGACAGCCCGCATCCGGTGAAGGCCCCCGCCGGCCCGGCACTTTCTTTCCCGGCGCATCATCCACCACGACCCGCGCCGCAGGGCCTTTTGCCCGCGTGCCGATACGCTAGACTGTGGGCGCACGACCGGGCGGGAGGTCTGAGTGCCGAAGCCATCCACGCGTACGCTGGCGATCATCGACGACGACACCGAGCTGCTGGCGGAGCTCGCATCGTCGCTCGGCTCCAGGTACCACGTCACCACCAGCCTCGGGGATCCCGGCACCCTGCGCATACTGCAGGGGGATCCGCCGGCCGCCATCGTGCTCGACCTCGACCTCGTCACGTTCGACGCATTCGAACTGCTGCGTCTCATCGCCGGCGACCCGCAACTGCGCGAGACGCCGGTGCTCGTACTGTCCTCGGCGAGCGACTTCACCACCTTCGAACACGCGCACCGTGCCGGCGCCTCCGAGTACGTCACCAAGCCGTTCTCGCCGGACGAACTGCGCGTCAAGATCGACGCGCTGCTCGACGGCAAGCGCCGGCCCACCAACGGGCGCCTCAAGCTCGGCGACCTGCTGGTCGCCAGCGGGCTCGTCAGCCGCGAGCAGCTCAACGCCGCACTCGACCGCCAGAACGCCGGCGGCGGCCGCCTCGGCGACCTGCTCGTGTCGGAGGGCCTGGTCACCGAGCAGGACATCGTCGCCGCCGTCGCCGGCCAGATGCACATCGGCTTCGTCGACCTCTCGCAGACGGCCCCCCAGCCGGCAGCCCTCGGGCTGCTGCCGCGCGACTTCATCGTCCGCCGCCGGCTCATCCCCATCAGCCTCGAGGAGAACGGCAGCCTCGTGCTGGCCATGACCAACCCGCTCGACGTCATCTCCATCGACGAAGTGGGCATGCGCACCAAGCGCCGTGTCGTGCCCATGATCTGCACCGAGAGCGGCTTCGACGAGGCCGTCGCGATCTACTTCAGCTCGCGCGGCAAGCTCAAGGACGCGCGCGACGAGGGCGAGGAGGCGGACGAGGGCGGCGGCGCCATCGATGCCGACATCATCGAGATCGTCGACTCCCTGCTCACCGACGCCGCCCACATGCACGCCTCAGACATCCACCTCGAGCCGTCGGAGGACGCCCTGCGCGTGCGCTGCCGCATCGACGGCGTGCTGCACGAGCTGCGCGAGTTCCCCAAAGACCTGCAGGCCGGCATCCTCAGCCGCATCAAGATCATGGGCAACCTCAACATCGCCGAGCGTCGCCTGCCCCAGGACGGCCGTACCAGCTTCGAGCTGTCGAGCGGCGAGGCGGTCGACCTGCGCCTCGCCTCCATCCCGAGCATGTACGGCGAGAACATCACCATCCGCATCCTCGAGGTCTCGGCGCTGCCGCCGACGCTCGCGCAACTCGGCCTCAACGGCGACAACCTCGCCCGCTTCGAGGAGGCGCTCAAGGCCCCGGAGGGCGGCATCGTCATCGTAGGCCCCACTGGGTCCGGCAAGTCCACCACCCTGTACACCACCCTCGAGCTCATCAAGACGCCGCAGCGCAAGATCTACACGGTCGAGGACCCCATCGAGCGCAAGATCGACGGCATCATCCAGTCGGAGGTCAAACCGGCCATCGGGCTCACCTTCGCCCAGGCGCTGCGCGCCCTGGTGCGCGCCGACCCCGACGTGATCATGGTCGGCGAGATCCGCGACCTGGAGACGGCCAAGATGGCCGCCGACTCCGCGATCACCGGCCACCAGGTCTTCAGCACCCTGCACACCAACGACGCCTCGTCCGCGGTCAACCGGCTCGTCGAGATGGGCGTGCCGCGCTACCTCGTCGCCGCCGCCTGGCGCTGCTTCGTCGCGCAGCGGCTCGTGCGCCGCCTGTGCCCCAGCTGTCGCAACGAGGTGACGATGACCGAGGCGCGCTGGCTCGAGCTCGGTCTCGGCCCGGCGCCGCGCAAGCGGTTCAGGATCTGGGAGCCGGTGGGCTGCGCCAAGTGCTTCGGCACCGGATACCGCGGCCGGGTCGGGCTGTACGAGGTGCTCACCGTGGACGACGACCTCCGCGACCTGATCGCCACAGGCGGCAGCGTGCTCGAGATCCAGCGGGCCGCCCGCGCCAAGGGCGTCGCATCGCTGCGCGAGGACGGCATCGCCAAGGTCCTCGAGGGCAGCACCAGCTACCTCGAGTTGCTCCGCGTCACCATCTGAGCGCGCCGGGCCGCCCCAGGGCGGTCACTCCGCGGTGATCCTGCCCTCGTTTGCGCCTATGGCGCAGGTGGACGTGTAGGTGCCGGGCGCCAGCTTCTCGAGGTCGATCACGGCTCTGCCGCTGCTCAGGTCGCCCTGGCGCCGATCTCGGGGAACCCCGGCCGGCCGAGGCAGTCCTGAGCCCAGCCGGTGAACACGGCGGCGACGCGCACACCGGCCCGCGCGCGTCGACCCTGACGAATGATATAGGTGGCCGAGGAGCGCGACTGTCAGTCCCGTTGACGTGAGTGCGTCCGTCGCCAGTCCCGGCGACACGCCCACTCGTGCCTAGACGCGTGTTCTATCCGCACCGGGCGGCAGAGGTCCGATTGTAGGACCAGGAGACCGGAAGACTCTGAGAGAGAGGACCTTCCAAGTCGACCTCGACACCGGCCGGCGGCGCGAAGCGGGGGCTCGCGCCGTCGGCCTGTATGTGTCCCTCCCCCCCGGTCCGGGTGCACCCCGCCGGACAGAAGCGCGGGTTCTGCCAACGTCCTGATAGTACGTCTGTGACGCGAGCACCGGGCGGCGACGAGAGGAGACGCGAGACATGACGGCGAGCACCTCGTCGGTCGCCCGCATCGGCAGGCGCTCCTCGATGCGCCTGCGCATCTCCTCGCTGCACGTCTCGGCTCCGAACATGCCGAGCCGCAGCTTGAGCTTCTCCGGCTCGACCTCGTGCTTCTCCAGCACCTCGCCGATGTACAGCGCGTACGGCGGCATGGCGATCAGGATCGTCGTCCCGAAGTCCGTCCAGGTCTCGAGGTCGGCCCTGGTGTAGCCGCCGACGACGGCCTTGCCGGTGGTGCCCGACGAGGAGTGGATCTCGACCACGTCGTCGAAGGGGACGGCGAACAGGCCGTAGGGGTAGCTGTCGCGGAAGTCGTCCTTCTCGGTGAAGGGCAGCCGGGTCGGGTCCGTGAGGCCCGTGAGGTCGCCGGGCGCGAAGCCAGCGGCGTCAAGAGCCGAGCGGTAGAACGGGACCTTGTCGTGCACGCGGGCGAGCATGCTGCGGAGACGCTCCAGCTGCAGCTCCTCCGGACGCGCGCGACCCATGGTCTCGTGCTGCGGGTCCCAGGTGGCCATCGCTCCCTCACTTGGTCGCTGCCGGTGCGCGAGCGATCATGGCGGGTGAGTTTGAGATCGGGAACACAGCCAGAAGCAGGTGTACACTCGCCGTCCCCAGGACCACGGCGGAGCGGAATGAGCGACCACGAGACGACCATCGAACTGCCGGTCACCGGCATGACCTGCGCAAGCTGCGTCGCGAGGGTCGAGCGTGCCATCGGCAAGTCCGAGGGCGTCGACAAGGCGAACGTCAATCTGGCGACCGAGAAGGCGACGGTGACGTTCGACCCGGACAAGGTGACGACGGGAGACCTCGTCTCGGTCATCGAAGGCGCCGGCTGCGGCGTGGTGACCGCGCAGGAGACCATCCCGATCATCGGCATGACCTGCGCGAGTTGCGTGAGCCGGGTGGAGAAGGCCTTGCGCAACCCGCCCGGCGTCCTCAAGGCCGACGTGAACCTGGCCACCGAGAAGGCCACGGTGACCTACATCCCCGGCCAGGCCAGCTACCGGGACCTCGTGGAGGCCGTGCGCGGCTCCGGCTACGACGTAGTGGAGCCGGCTCCCGGCACCGGCGAGGAGAGCGTCGAGGCGGCGGCGGACGCCGAAGACGCGGCCCGCGCCGCCGCCTACCGCAAGCTCAAGCAGAAGGTGACCGTCGGCTTCGTGCTCAGCGTCATCATCTTCGCCGGCACGATGCAGATGGACTGGCTCACGTTCCTGCCGGCGTGGATGCACAACGGCTACCTGCTGTGGGCGCTCGCCAGTGTCGTGCAGTTCTGGGTCGGCTGGCAGTTCTACACCACCGCCTGGTCGGCGCTGAAGCACGGCACGACGACCATGAACACGCTCGTCGCCATGGGCTCCTCGGCGGCGTACATCTACAGCGTGATCGGCGTCCTCTTCCCCAGCCTGTTCGAGCACCAGGGTATGACGGTGCCGATGTACTTCGACTCCGCCGCCTTCATCATCACGCTGATCCTGACGGGGCGGCTGCTCGAGGCGCGCGCCAAGGGGCAGACCGGGGCGGCCATCAAGGCCCTCATCGGCCTGCAGCCCAAGACGGCGCGCGTCATCCGCGGCGGCTCCGAGGTCGACGTCCCCGTCGCCCAGGTGCTGGTCGGCGACGTCGTCGTCGTGCGCCCCGGCGAGAGGGTGCCGGTGGACGGCGTCGTCGAGGAGGGCTCGTCGCCGGTCGACGAGAGCATGCTCACCGGCGAGCCGATCCCCGTGGGCAAGCACCCGGGCGACGAGGTCATCGGCGCGGCCATGAACACCACCGGCTCGTTCACGTTCCGCGCCACCAAGGTCGGCAGCGAGACGGCGCTGGCGCAGATCGTGCGCCTCGTCGAGCAGGCGCAGGGGTCCAAGCCGCCCATCGCAAGGCTGGCGGACGTGATCGCCGCGTGGTTCGTCCCGGCCGTCATCGTCATCGCGACCGTCACGCTCGTCGTGTGGCTCGTGTTCGGGCCGTCGCCGGCGATCAACTACGCGCTGCTCAACTTCGTCGCCGTGCTGGTGATCGCGTGCCCGTGCGCGCTCGGGCTGGCCACGCCGACGGCGATCATGGTCGGCACCGGCAAGGGCGCCGAGAACGGCGTGCTCATCCGCGACGGCGCGGCGCTCGAGACGGCGCACAAGCTGGACGTGGTGGTACTCGACAAGACCGGGACCATCACCGAGGGCAAGCCGCGCGTGACCGACGTGGTGCTCTTCGGCTCCGGCGACGGCAGCGACGTCGGGCGCGGCGCTCACCTGGACAACGCCGGCCTGCTGCGCCTCGTGGCCGGCGCCGAGCGCGGCAGCGAGCACCCGCTCGCCGTGGCGATCCTGGCCGCGGCGGCCGAGCGCGGCATCGAGCCGCCGTCCGCGACGGACTTCGAGGCGGTCCCCGGCCACGGCATCCGCGCCGAGGTGGACGGCCACAGTATCGTGGCCGGCAACGAGCGGCTGGCTGGACACGCGGGCGAGCGTGCCGCGACGCTCGCCGGACAGGGCAAGACCGTCGTGACCGTGGTCGTCGACGACGAGCCGGTCGGGGCTATCGCCATCGCCGACACGGTCAAGCCGAGCTCGGCCGCGGCGGTCGGCCGCCTCAAGCGCCTCGGCCTCGAGGTCGTCATGCTCACCGGCGACCAAGCGGCGACCGCGAGGGCCATCGCCGCCCAGGTCGGCATAGAGCGCGTGGTCGCCGAGGTGCTGCCCGAGCAGAAGGCGGCCGAGGTCTCACGGCTCCAGCAGGACGGTCACAGGGTCGCCATGGTCGGAGACGGCATCAACGACGCTCCGGCGCTGGCCCAGGCCGACGTCGGCATCGCCATCGGCACGGGCACCGACGTGGCCATGGAGGCGAGCGACGTGACGCTCATGTCGGGTGACGTCGGCGGCGTGGCGACGGCCGTGCAGCTCTCGCGGGCGACGATCCGCACCGTCAAGCAGAACCTCTTCTGGGCGTTCGCGTACAACGTCGCCCTGATCCCGCTCGCGGCCGGGGTGTTCTACCCGCCGTTCGGGATCCTGCTCAATCCGATCTACGCCGCGGCGGCGATGGGCCTGAGCAGCGTGACCGTGGTGAGCAACAGCCTGCGGCTGCGGGGGTTCAAGACGGAGTGAGCCGGCCGGTGCGGCGGCGCAGGCTCACCGGCCCCGTACGCGACGAGAGGGGCGGTCCTGACTCATGGAACCGCCCCTCCCGGGTGGCGACGATACTCCGTCAGTCGCTCCGTTCATCGTCCGCCGTGATCACTTACGGCGCTTGCCGTAGCGATCTTCCTGCTTCACTCGCGTCTTGTTGAAGTGCACAGGTCCCATGGTCTCACCTCCTCGGTGCGTCGGGTCTGCTGTGAGCGTCACCGGAATCCCATGAAAATAAACTCAGCTTGTGAATGCATGCACTTGACTCCGCACGACGAGCGCACGCTCGTCACCCCGCCAATTGGGACAACCTCGGTAGTGAATATCCGTTCGGGCGTCCATTGTGAGCGTCCACGGCCCGATGCGAGGATGAGTGCGGAGGGGGTCCCGCCACGGCATCCGGCACCCCCGCGCACAGCTTGGGAAAGGTCAAAAATGCTCCACGTTCTCGACCGCCACGCCATCGGCCAGATCCTGCGCACCAAGGAAGTCGACGCCTGGGGCGTCGCCGCCAACGAGCCGCGCCTGCCCGGGGCGCCGGACTACCCCATCGCGATCTCCATCCTGATGCGGCTCGACCCGCTGGTCGTGCGCGGCCTCAAGCACGGCCCGACCCTCGACTACCAGCAGGAGTACTTCCGCGTGAACGTAGCGCTCGACGACGCCACCGGCACCCTGGTCGACGTCCTCGAGGTGCACGGCCACCGCGCCGAGCGGGTCCAGGCCACGTTCGGCACGTCCAACGGCGTCAAGCCGTTCCCACACAAGACGGCCGCGACCTCGGCGGGCCTCGGCTGGATCGGTAAGACGGCCCTCTTCATCTCGCCGGAGTTCGGCCCGGCGGTGCGCCTCAGCACCGTCTTCACCGACCTGGAGCTGCCGGCCGGCGAGCCCGTCGTGAAGAGCGGCTGCGGCGCCTGCCGCCAGTGCATCGACGCGTGCCCGGCCGGCTGCGGCCGAGACGTCCTCTGGCGGCCGGGCATGGCGCGCGAGGAGCTCTTCGACGCCGGCGCCTGCCGCCACCATATGACCAGCTTCACGAGCGTGGAGGCGGAGATCTGCGGCATCTGCATCGCCGCCTGCCCCTTCGCCCTGCAGCACTGACGCGGGGCTCCGCGCCGGCCCCGCGCTCCACCCGCTGAGCCCTCCCCGCGGCCGCCTTGCCCGCCGTGCGGTGGCGTGCTACCCTTCCTCTCTTACTGAAAGTGGTTTTCAATTGCAGGAAGGAGGGTCGCCATGAGCTTCGACGCCGCCCAGGTCTCGGCCGAGCTCTCCGCTCGCGGCCTCCGCCTCACCCGCCAGCGGCGCGCCGTGCTCGACGCCATCGCCGCGGCCCCGTCGAGCCTCAGTGCGCTGCAGGTGTACGACGCGGCGCGCGAGTGTTGCCCGGAGCTCGGCCTCACCACGGTCTACCGCACCCTGGAGGTGCTCGCCGAGATCGGCGCGCTGCGCCGCGTCCACGGCATCGACCACTGCGAGGGCTTCGTGCCCGCCGGCGCGGCGCACGGCCACACCGTGGTCTGCGTGAGGTGCGGCCGCGTGACCGAGTTCACCGCCTGCGACATGCGCGGCATCACCGACGCGGCGGCGGTCGAGACCGGCTACCGCATCACCGACCACTTCCTCCAGCTCAGCGGCCTGTGCGCCGGCTGTGCGGCCGCCGGCCGCAAGGCGGGCTCATGAGGCGGCCCGGCCCGTCGCCGATCCTGCTCGCCGCGCTGCTGGCGCTCGCGGCGCTCCTGGGCGCCGGCTGCGGCGCCGCCGGAGAAGGCGTCTCCACCGGCGCCCTCGACGTCGTCGCCTCCACCACGTTCCTCGCCGACATCGCCCAGAACGTCGCCGGCGACCGCTTCCGGGTGCAGTCGCTCATCCCGGTCGGCACCGACCCCCACGCGTTCGAGCCCACCCCGTCGGACCTGAAGAAGGTCGCCGGGGCCGACCTCGTCACCGTCAACGGCGCCGGCCTCGAAGGCACGCTGCTCACGACTCTCGAGAACGCGGTCGGCGACACGCCTGTCGTCGACGCCTCGGCCGGGCTGCCGACGCGCACCCCCCAGTCCGGAGAGCCCCAGCTCGCCTCCGGCGAGAAAGACCCGCACTTCTGGCTCGATCCCGAGCTGGTCAAGACCTACGTGGCCAACATCGAGAAGGCGTTCAGCGCGGCCGACCCGGCCGGCGCCGCGACCTACAAGGCCAACGCCGCCGCCTACGACAAGAAGCTGGACGCGCTGGACGCGTGGATCACGCAGCACGTGGCGCAGGTCCCGGAGGCCGACCGCAAGCTGGTAACCGACCACGCCAGCATGGGCTACTTCGCCGACCGCTACGGGTTCACGGTGGTCGGCACCGTGGTGCCGAGCGCGAGCTCCGGCGAGACTCCCACTGCCAGGCAGCTGGCCGACCTCACGCAGACGATCCGCGAGACCGGCGCCAAGGCGATCTTCGTGGACGCGAGCGACAACCCGCAGCTCGCCGAGCAGATCGGGAGCGAGACGGGAGTCAGGGTGGTCACCGGACTGCTCGACCACACCCTGACCGCGCCCGACGGCCCCGCGCCGACCTACATCGACATGATGAAGTACGACGTGCGACAGATCGTGGAGGCGCTCAAGTGACCGCGGGAGCCGCCGGATGAGCGCCACCGCGGCGGCGGCCGCCTGCCTCACGCTCGACGGTGTCACCGTGGCCTACGACGGCAGGCCGGCGCTCGACAACGTGTCCCTCAGCGTGCCGCACGGCGCGCAGGTGGCCATCGTCGGGCCCAACGGCGCCGGCAAGTCCACCCTGTTCAAGGCGCTGGTGGGCCTGCTCCCCGTGCGCAGCGGCACGGTGTTGTTGCGCGACCGCCCGCCGGGCAAGAACGGCGAGACGATCGCCTACGTGCCCCAGCGGGAGGAGATCGACTGGAGCTTCCCCGTCACCGTGCACGACGTCGTCATGATGGGCCGCTACGGCCGGCTGGGCTGGTTCCGGCGGCCCGGCGCCGCCGACCGCGAGGTGGTGGCGCGCTGCCTGGACGAGCTCGGCATCGCCGAGCTCGAGAAGCGCGCCATCGGCGAGCTCAGCGGCGGCCAGCAGCAGCGCGTGTTCCTCGCCCGGGCGCTCGCCCAGGAGCCGCACGTCCTCCTGCTGGACGAGCCCTTCACCGGCGTGGACATCGGCGCGCGAGAGGCCCTGCTCGCGGTCCTCGCGCGCCTGCGCGAGCACGGCATCACCGTGCTCGTCAGCACCCACGACATGGAGACCGCCGCCAAGCGCTTCGAGCTCGTCGCGCTGCTCAGAGGCCGGCTGATCGCCTACGGCGCGCCGGCCTCGGTGTTCACACCGGAGCACCTCAGCGAGGCCTTCGGCGGCCACGCGCTGTTCCTGGGCGGCATGGTCGTCATCGACGAGTGCTGCCCCGGCCACGTCGGCGACGGCGAGGAGCACCGCCACAGCCACGAGCCGCACGGCCCGGACTTCCACGGTCCCGACCCGCTCAGCCACGACGAGCACGCGGCGCCGCGATGATCGCCTGGCTCACCGACCCCTTCACGCTGCAGTTCATGCAGCGCGCGCTGCTGGCCTCGCTCATCGTCGGCGTGCTCTGCTCCGTCATCGGCGCCTTCGTCGTGCTGCGCGCCATGGCCTTCCTGGGCGACGCCCTGGCGCACGCGATCCTGCCGGGCGTGGCCATCGCCTACCTGGTCGGCGCCAACCTGCTGCTCGGCGCCCTGGTGGCGGCGATCGTGGTCGCCGTCGGCATCGGCGTGTTCTCACGCCGCGGCGGCGTCAAGGAGGACACGGCCATCGGCATCCTCTTCGCCGCGGCGCTCGCCCTGGGCGTGCTGCTCATGAGCACCGTGCGGTCCTACGCTACCGACCTGACGCACATCCTGTTCGGCAACGTCCTGGGGGTCAGTGCCGGCGACCTCTGGCTCACCGGTATCCTCGCGGTGATCGTGCTCACCGTGCTCCTCCTCTTCTTCAAGGAGTTCCAGCTCGCGTCGTTCGACCCCGTGCTGGCGCACATGCTCGGCAAACGCCCCGAGACGCTGCGCTTCGCGATGCTCATCCTGCTGGCGCTCACCATCGTGGTCGGACTGCAGACGGTGGGCGTGGGGCTGGTCGCCGCCATGCTGGTCACCCCGGCGGCGACCGCGTACCTGCTGACGCGGCGGCTAGCGTCGATGATGGCCGTCTCCGCCGTGGTCGGCGCCTTCTCCAGCGTCGCGGGCCTGTACGCGAGCTACTACATGGACTTGGGTTCCGGGGCGGCGGTCGTGCTCATCGCCACCGCCCTCTTCCTGCTCGCCTACGTCTTCGCACCGCGGCGCGGCCTGGTCGCCCGCAGGGCGCTGCGCCGCGCCTGAGCCAAGACGCCGGCCGGCTCCTCTTTCGGGGTCGGCCCGCCTGTGAAATAGTCGGAGCAGCACACCACCACGAGGAGGGACACGATGCCGACCACGCTCGTCCTGGGCTACGACGGATCCGACACCGGCAAGAAGGCGCTCGCGCACGTCGCCGACATCGCAAAGCATCTCGACGACGGCGAGGTGTTCGTCGTCAGCGCGTTCGAGCTGCACGATCGGCTACGTCCCGATGGGCATGGCCGACTCGCCGCTCATGATCAGCGCCGAGTACGACCAGCACGTGGACCTCGTGCGTGCCGCCTGCGACCAGCAGATCGCGGAGGCGGTCAAGGACCTCGAGGCCGCCGGCGTCGACGCGTCCGGCGAGGCGCGCGAGGGCAAGCCGGTCGAGGTGCTGCTCGAGGCGGCGCGCGAGAAGCAAGCCGCCGCCATCGTCGTCGGCAGCCACGGAGAGGGTGCGGTGTCGGCGGCGTTCCTCGGCTCCACCGCACTCAAGCTGCTGCACCACAGCGACATCCCCGTGCTCGTGGTGCCCCGGCACGACCAGAGGCACGACGAGAAGTAGGGCGCGGCCGGCGGGCCGCTCCCGGCGGAGAGGCGACGAGCATGGAGGGGCCGATGTTCGGCTGCCCGGCGTACTTCACCGGCGGCAACCTGTTCGCCGGCGTGTGGCAGGAGACGGTGATGCTGCGCCTGGACGACGGCTACTTGCGCTGCGGCTGCTGCGCCGGCGCCGGCGTCTTCACCGGGACCGGCGTGATCCCGGCCATGTCGCCGATCACGTTGACCAGCTCGCCGCCGGCCGGCACCACGATCTTGGCGTTCTGCCAGAACGCCTTCTCCACCGTCTCGAGCTTGCGCAGCACCTGCGCGTTGCCGATGAAGTACTTCTCAGCCGCCTCGTTGACCACGCGGATGGCCTCGGCCTCGCCCTCCGCCTGGAGGATCTTGGCCTGTTTGACACCCTCCGCCTGCTTGATGGCGGCGCGCCGCTCGCCGTCGGCCTGCGTCTCGCGCGCCGTGGCGTAGTCGACCGCCGAGATCTTCTCGTTCTCGGCCTTGACGACCTTGTTCATGGTCTCCTGCACGTCGGCCGGCGGGTCGATCTCCTTGAGCTCGGTACGCAGGATCTCCAGACCCCAGTTGGCGGTCTCGGTGCGGAGCGTGGTGCGCAGCTCCTCGTTGATCCGGCCGCGCTCGCTGTTGGCCGACTTGAGGCTCAGCGTGCCGATGATGTTACGCAGCGTCGTGCGCGCCAGCTGCACGATCTGGATCTGGTAGTTGGCGACGTTGTACTGCGACGCCTTGACGCTCTCCTCGTCGGACTTGACCTTGAGGTAGACCTGCGCGTCGACGCGGGCGTTGAGGTTGTCGTTGGTGATGATCGTCTGCGGTGTGGCATCGACCAGCGTCTCCCGGATGTCCACCTGGTACATGCGCTCGACGCCGAATGGGATCGTGAGGTGGATGCCGGGCTCGCAGTAGCGGTTGTACTTGCCGAGACGCTCCACGAGGCCGCGATGCGTAGGACGCACGATGCGGATGCCGGAGAGGACCCCGACGATGATTACGAACAGGATGACGACGATGACGATGAGCGCTACCCAGCCCATTTCGACCCCTTTCCGCACCTGCGGGGAGCGGCGGGATGCCGCACGCACGCACGATGAAGTTCACAGCCTCGATGATAGAGCCTGCGGGCCGAAAGACAAGAGCGCCGCGAGCCCGGGCGGAGAGCGCTTACAGGCCGAGCAGCGCCGGCACGTCGAGGATCGAGTCGACGATGACGTCGGGCGTGCCCGAGGCACGGGCCAGCTGGTCTTCCCGGAACTTGCCCGTGCGCACCAGCACGCCCCTGAGGCCGACGGCCTGGGCGGCGAGGACGTCGTTCTCCACGTCGTCGCCGACCATGGCAACCCGGCCGGCGGGCAGGCCCAGCGCCTCGAGGCCGGCGCGGAACGCGCCGGCCGCCGGCTTGCCGAGCACGACGGCCTCGAGCCCCGTGGCTGCCTCGAGGCCGAGCAGGTAGGCCCCGGCGTCCAGCCTCTGGCCGCGCCGGGTCATCCACATCAGGTTGCGGTGCATCGCGACCAGCTCGGCGCCCTCGTGCAGCAGGCCCAACGCCGTGTTGAACGTCTCGAAGCGGAACGACTCGTCGGCGCCGGAGACCAGCACCACGTCCGGCGCCTCGTCCGCCGCCACAAGCTCCACGCCGTGGAGGTCCTCCGCCTGCGCGTCGCCCATGAGGAACACGCGGGCGCCGGCACGCTCCGCTCGCAGCCACCTCGCGGCGAGCACCGACGCGGTCAGGATCTCGTCGTCGGCGAAGGGAAACCCGGACTCGCGCAGCACCGTGCCGAACCTGGTCTGTGGGAAGGCGGTGGTGTTGGTGACCACGCGCAGGGGCACGCCGGCGGCGTGCAGGCGCGTCACCGCGTCCGCCGCGCCCGGCAGCGGCTGCCAGGAGACGCCCAGCACACCGTCCATGTCGAGCAACAGGCCGTCGGTGCGATCGAGTCTCATGCTCTGACCCTAGCTCACGACAACGCCGTCCCGCTACCGGTTCCTCAGAGCACCCGCCCGGCGGGCGACGCGCGTCACGTCGCCGCTCGGCCGGCCTCGTCCAGCGCCACCTTGGCGGCCGACCGCTGCCGCACCGGGTCCAAGCCCAGCGTGACGATGGCCGCGACCAGGGCGAAGCCGCAGCCGATGAAGAAGGGCAGCTGGTAGCCGACGTAGTTGAGGATCATGCCGGCGGCCACAGGCACGACGACGGCCGTCGCGTGCAGGAGGGTCACGCCCATGGAGAGGCTCGGGGCGATGTCCTGGGGCACCGCTATCTTGCGCAGGTACGTCGCCGCACCGATGGCCGAGAACGGCGCGATGAAGCTGTAGATGACGTAGAAGAGGCAGGCGAACCACACGTTGGTCATGAGCGCGTACCCGCCGAGCGCGACGATGTAGGCCACGTTGATCGCCGAGAGCGTGCGTCGCTCGCCGTGGCGGTCGATCATGCGCCCCGCCCAGGGCGAGAACACCATCGCGACGACGGTCGAGAGGATGACGACCAGCGAGACGGCGGACACGCCCAGCCCGAAGCGGCTGACGAGCACCCACAGGCCGAACGAGAAGAACAGCTGCTGCCGCGCGCCGTCCAGCAGGTTGAGGAGGTAGTAGTAGCGGTAGTCGCGCTTGAAGACGAAGGGCTGCCTCGGCATCTGCGCCTTGATCGCCTTGCCCTCGTGGAGGTGCGGGAACCCGAAGATGGCGACCGCGCCCAGCAGGGCGACGAAGCCGCACACCACGTAGACCTCGTGGTAAGCGTGCGGCCACTTGAGGAACACGAGGAGCACCGCCGCGGTGCCGACGAGCGCCCCCGCCTGCACGACCCCGGCCATCGTGCCGAGCACGCGGCCGCTCCGGGACTCCACGGCCAGGTTCATGCCCAGCGAGACCTGCGTCTGCAGGACGGTATGGAAGCCCAGGCTCCCCAGGATCACCCAGGGCACAACCGTCCAGAAGCTCGTCGCCAGCGCGTACCCGGCGATCCCCACGCCGAGGACCACGAGCGCGAGCGACGTGAGGCGCTGCTGCGACATGCGGTACAGCAGCGCCGTGATGAAGATGAGCAGCAGCCCCGGGACCTCACGGATGGCCGTGATGTAGCCGAACTGCGGCCCCGTGAAGTGCAGGACGTCCGCGAAGTAGTTGGTGGTGACGGCGGTGCTCGTGTTCATCGAGAGGCCGAAGGCGAGCGACATGCCGGCCAGCAGGAGGTAGCCGCGGCCGGCCGGCTCGCGCCACATCTGCGGCCACTGCTTGACCCGCCCTAGACTGCCCAGCCCGCTCACGCCCCGCTCCCTCACCTCGATGCTGCCTCCGGCCGCCACCGAGTCTATCTGTCGTTGACGCGCCGTGTCACGATATATCGTGACATAGTGATACGAACAGGAGATCGGTGCAGCACCACAGGGATCACAGCGGCCATCACGGCCATCACCATCACCACGGACATGGTGGACGCCACGGCCAGGGTCGGCACGCGGAGCTTGCCACCTACGCCGCGAGCGGGCTGTCCGCGACCGCCCTCATCGACGCGCGCCCACGGGATCGGCGGCTTCAGCTGTGGGAGTCGGTTGCCCGAAGACCGGCGGGACCGCCGAGTGCCTCGGCGACTGCCGCTCCTGCCCGCAGCGCGGACTCCAGGAGCCCCGCCCCCACAGGCGGGGCGGTCGTGGTGCCGGAGCCGGGAGTTGAACCCGGACGCCGCGTTCAGCGACAGGAGATTTTAAGTCCCCGGCGTCTACCAGTTCCGCCACTCCGGCACGGCACGAAGTATACGACGCGCAGAGACAGGTCCGGGGCACGCGAGAACGTGCGAGGGATCAGACTGGCGATGCGCCCTGGACTGAGGGCGAGTGCCCGGTCAGGAAGCCGGGCCGAGGGCGCCGGTGACGAAGAGCCAGGCGGCGAACACGAAGAGCGGAGCGGCGACGGCGTGACGGACCGTCAGGCGACGCAACAGCACGTGGGTCCTCCCCGGTAGACAGCGTGCTTTCGCAGGACGCTACAAGCCGCTCCGGGGACGGTCAACCCGACCAAATTCGGGCGACCGGACCCGTACCAGCGGCCGGCGGAGGTCGGGACGCGGCTGGGGACGAGACCGAGCACGAGACCGCGGCGCTCAGCCGGGGGCCAGCGAGCCATCGGCCAGGGCGAGCGCCGAGCCTTCGAGGATATCGGCCTCGCTGACGCTCACGGCGTCGAGGCCGAACGCACGGCAGACCTCGCCGGCGATCAGCGCGCCGGCGAGGATGACGTCCTCGCGGCCGGGCTGGATTCCCGGCAGCCGGCCGCGCTCGGCGCTGGTCAGCGCGGCGAACCGGGCGACCGCTTCGTCGATGTCGGCCAGGGAGAGCACGTGGCCCTGGACGAGCGCGGCGTCGTACTCGGTCATCCCCAGCTTGTCGGCGACCAGCGTGGTGTACGTGCCGGCCACGCCGACCATGCCGCGCACCTCGGCGCGCAGGTCGGCCGGCACGGCCTGCTCCACGGCGGCGGCGACGTGGCCCGCCAGGGCCGCGACCTCCGCCGCCGGCGCCGGATCGGCGTGGAAGAAGCGCTCGGTGAGCCGGACCACGCCCACGTCCAGGCTGCGTACGAACGCCGGCGGCTCGCCGGCGGTGCCGACGGCGAACTCGGTGCTCCCGCCGCCGATGTCGACCAGCAGGATCGGGTCCGGCGCCGGCTCCCGGCCGGCGCCCTCACCCTCAGCCGCGGCGAGCCACGACGTGCCGCCGCGGAAGGCGAGCCTGGCCTCCTCCTCCCCGCGCAGCACGCGCCAGGGGAGGCCGAACTCCTGCGCGACGATCGCGCGCAGGAACTGCCGCCCGTCTCGGGCGTCGCGCAGCACGCTCGTCGCGACCAGCAGGCGCCGCGCGGGTCCGTAGGCCTTCACGCGCGGCGCATACCCTGCGAGGCACGCGTGCGTACGCGCCACCGCGTCCGGGTGCAGCCGGCCGGTCTTGTCGACGCCCTGCCCGAGCCGCACGACCGTCGTCACGCGCTCGTCCTGGACCACCCGTCCGTCTTCGACGCGCGCCAGGAACAGCCGGCAGGTGTTGGTGCCGAGGTCGACGATCGCGACCTTCATCGCCGGCCCTCCGCGTCGCCGCCGGCCGGCAGGTACACGGCACAGCGGCGGTCGGCGCACCAGGGATCCTCCGCCTCCGCGAGCATCGCCTCGCCGAGTGAGTAGGCCGGCAGCGCCAGCGCGTGGGCCACATGCGCGTGCAGGCACTTGACGGCGAGGAGGTCGCTCACACCGCCGACGCCGGAGCTGAGCGACGCGCCGCCGTCGACCATGGTGAGCCCGTACTCGCGCACCAGGTCCGTGCGGCGCACGGCCTCGTCGGCGGCCGCGTCCGCGGCCGAGCGCGCCAGGGCCGGGTCTTCCGCCAGGCAGGCCGTCAAGCGCGCCACGCCGCCGGCGCTCTCCAGCCGCGAGACGGCGGCGACCAGCGTCGGGCAGGTGCAGTAGTACAGCGTCGGGAAGGGCCGGCCGCCGGCGTCGTAGGGCAGATCCTCGACGACGGCGGGAAAGCCGAACGGGCAGCGCGCCGGCACGGCGCTCATGGCGTGGGGCTCGCGGCCGAGCTGGCCGACGACGACGACGGCATCGTCGCCGGCCACCAGCGGCGGTATGGGGGTCACCGGCGCCTCAGTGGAGCAGCGTGCGCCAGAGGTCCTCGACGCGGTCGAACACCGAGATCGAGGCCTGGACCGGCGCGGTACGCTTGCTGGCCGAGACTTCCAGCTCCTTGCCCGGCAGACCCTTGATGACGAAGAGTTCGGTGTCTCGGGGCACGAGGTTGGCGTCGGAGCGCGCCCGCTGCGCGATGTACGCCTTGGTGGTGAGCAGCTTGACCTCGCGCTCCAGCGCGGAGTTGTCGCTGCGCGCCGCCTCCAGCTGCGCCGCGGCCTTCTCGTAGCGGTTCTGCTGCGCGAAGAAGTCACGCAGCGGCGAGACGTAGAAGGCGGCGCCGATCAGCACCAGGGCGAGCAGGGCCAGCCGGCCGAGGTGCGGGCGCGGCGCGTAGTGGCGCACGCCACCGGACGGCGCGCGCCGCTGGCTCCTCGTCTTGGAGGTCGCTGTTGAGGTCGCCTGGGTCACGTGCTCCCGTTCCCGGCTCGCTTACGCCGTCCTGACGGCTCAGGACGGTTCCTTCTCACTACAAAGGTTCGCGGCCGCCGGCTGGTGTCCCTGCCCGGCGGCCGCGAACCCTGTCAGGTCACGCCTGTGTGGTGTGGCGCTACTGCTGAAGCTGCTGGAGCGCCTGGTCGGCCTGCTTGCCGGCGTCCGACTTGGGGTCGATGGCAACGGCCTTGGTGAGCGCCTGCTTGGCCTGCGCGTTGAACTGGTCGGTCGTCTTGGTGTCGCCCTGCTGCTTGGCGATGCGCGCCTGGTGACTGAGGAAGACGCCCTTGTTGAGCCAGCCCTTCTGCCACTCCGGGTTAGACTTGAGCACCGCATCGATCTGCTTGAGCGCGCCCGCGATGTCGCCGCTGTAGAAGAGCGTGACGGCGTAGTCGGTGCCGACGCTGGGGTCGGTGGCCTGCTTCTTCCAGGCTGCGGCGTAGACCTTGGCGGCGGCGGCGAAGTACGCGCCGCCCTGCTCGAAGTTCTGGTTCTGGAACGCCGTGTCGCCCTGGTCGTAGAGGTCGTTGGCACGGGCGACCAGCTCGCTGTAGCCGCCGCTGGTGTCGGCGCTCACGGCCTGGACCGGCGCGCCGCTGGAGCTCGACGAGGAACTACCGCCAGAGCCGTCGCCGAAGCCGCCGGAGACCATGACGACGATGACGATGACGATGACGGCCAGAGCGCCGAAGCCGCCCCAGACGACGGCCGGCGAGAGCCGGCTGGGGCCGCCGGACGAAGCGGCGGCGGACTGGTCGTCGGCAGCGCCGTCGCCCTTGGGGGCGGCCGCGGCGACTGCCGGCTTGCCGCTCAGCGCGTCCTTCACCCCGGCCAGACCGGCTCCGCACTCCGGGCAGAACTTGGCGTCGCCCGCGTCGTTGCCGCATTCAGGACAGTACATGCTTGGGCTTCCTT
>CAVOMB010000027.1:0-52085 GCA_963696935.1 uncultured Thermoleophilia bacterium
ACTTGCCGGTGGACAGGCCGCCTGAAAGTGACTTCAGACATTCAACATCCCCTCGCCGAACCGGTTCTTCAGTTGATCGATAAGGGCTGCTTCGTCCTGGCTAGCCGCGCCGGTTCAACAAAGCGCCAGTGCGTTCGTAGAGTGCCAGGGCTTCGTCGGCGGGAATCCATCGATCGGCCCGGTTCCAGGCGAGCGCGCGAGCGCGGCCACTGGTCGGTGTCGAGCACCTCGTCGTGCAGTGACCGGCCGAGGGCCTGCCTGATCCGCGCGCGTTCATCGCTGCGCGCAGTCGCACAGCTTGATCGGCCGGCACGCGGAGTTCGACTGTCGTCAACCCTGCCCGGCGTTCCCGCTGGCGTTGAGCACCTGGCCGCGCGCAGTTGCTCCGCGCGGGTCAGCGGCGATTCTCCAGCGTCTGCTGCTGGACGACCTCCTGAGGCACCGTGATCGTCCCATTGAACGACGAAGCGACGAACACGGTGATGCCGTCGTCGACCACGCCGGGTGCCCGCTCCACGATCGCGACGTTCGCGGGCGAGAGCATCGACTCGAGCGCATTGGCGTACGACTCCAGCTCCTTGGGCGCGTAGATGACCGTCGTCTCGCCCGGGAATTCGTAGGCGTCGGCATCGGCCACCGTGTTGTAGCCCTGCGCCGCGAGCTGCGAGGCGGCGCTCGTCGCCAGCCCGTCGATGCCGCTCCCGTTGTAGATGTGCACCTGGAAGGCGTTCTTCTTGACCTTCTGGCCGTTCGTGGAGATGGGTGCGGCGGTCGGGTTGGCGAACTGGTGGACCACGTCCGCGATCTGGGTGTCGGTAGCGGTGACGTAGGAGATGCCGTCGATCACGGGCGTGTCGCCCTCGAGATGCGCCTGGTAGACCTTGGACGTGTCGACCTGGAAGGCGAGCTCTACCAGCGGAGCGATCTTCTTGAGCGAGCTGAAGCTCGACTCGGTCTCCTTGGTGATCGCCTTGATGAGCTTGATCACCTTCTTCCAGTCGTGACTCCAGCGGCCGGACTGGTGCTGAAGCTCGCGGATGAACAACTGCTGGCGCTGCATGCGCGTGAAGTCACCGCGCTGGTCGTGGCGGTACCGCACGTAGTTGAGCGCCTGCTTTCCGCGCACGAGCTGGTAGCCGGGCTCCAGGTTGATGGACTTGTAGTCGGCGCTGGCCGGCACGAAATACTTGTGGTCGACGGGCAGGTACACACCGCCGAGGATGTTGACCACGTGCCAAAACCCGCCGAAGTTGACCTCGATCCAGCCGTTGATGGACAGACCGGTGAGCTGCTTGAACGTCCTGATGACGAGCTTGGGGCCGCCGTAGGAGTAGGCCTCGTTCATCTTGGCGTCGCCGACGCCCTCGATGTTCACGCGCAGGTCGCGCGGCAGCGAGAGCATGGAGATGCTCTTGGTCTCGGGGTCGAGCCGCATCAGCATCTGCGTGTCCGAGCGCCCGGGGTCGCCGGGCGTGCTGGTCTTGTCGGAGCCGATGAGAAGGATGTTCATCGGCGTGTGTGGGATCGGCTGGGTGATCTCCTTGTTGGTGTCGTCGATCACCTTCTGCTGCTCGGGCGTCGTGGCGGCGCTGCCGGTCGTTTCGCCGCCGAAGTCATTGACGAGGCCGTTCGCGTAGCCGACGGCCAGCCCCGGCGTGGCGAGCACGAGCACGACCATGGCCACGCCGACGATCTTGACGGCGAGGTGGCGGCCGAAGGCGAGGTACGCGGTGACCAGCGCGACCGCGAAGACGACGATGACGGGCGCGATCAGCACCGCCCAGTCGGGTACCCTGCCCGAGATCTTGGCGATGTCCAGGGCGGCGCGCGAGTTGCTCACGGCGTCGCGCCCGAAGAACCAGTACAGCAGGACCCCGGCCGCGGCGGCGGCGGCGATAAGCGCCCAGACCCACCAGCGTGTGGGCGCCGTCGTACTGCCCCGCCGTGAGTCGCGGTCGCGGCCCGGAAGTTGCTCGGGCGCCGCGGCCTTCACCTCACGGACGTGCTCGTCTTCTCCGACTCTGTAGACCTTGTAGTCGCCCATGCTCCTCCGGCACAGCGCGTCAGGCGCTGCGCACGGCCTCGTCCTCGCATGACTTCAGTGACGTGTACGCAGCCGGCTCGGTTCGACGCTCGTCCCCCGCGCGTGCGACGTCGGCTCCGAGCCCGCGCAGCTTGCCGGTCAGGTCCTCGTACCCCCGGTCGATATGGTACACGCTGCGCACCTCCGTGACCCCGTCGGCGACCAATCCGGCCGTGACCAGCGCGGCGCCGCCACGCAGGTCCGGCGCCTCCACTACGGTGCCGCTGAGCGTCCGTGGCCCGGCGACGACCGCGTGGTGCCCGCTGGTCTCGATGCCGGCGCCCAGGCGGTTGAGCTCGTCGACCACCACGAACCGGTTCTCGAACACGTTCTCGGTGATGATGGACGTCCCTTCGGCGAGCGAGAGGAGCACCATGGTCTGCGCCTGCAGGTCGGTGGCGAACCCGGGGTGCGGGAGAGTCGCGATGTCGACCGGGTCCAGCGGGCCGTCGCGCTCCACCGTGATGCGATGGTCACCCTCCTCCACGTGCACGCCCATGGCGCGCAGCTTCGCGAGGAAGAGCTCCAGATGGGCCGGGTCCAAGCCGACCGTGGTCACCCGTCCGCCGGTGGCGGCGCCCATGAGCAGGTAGGTGCCGGCCTCGATGCGGTCGGCGATGACGGCGTGGTCGACGCCGTGCAGCGACCGGCCGCCGGCGACGTGGATGGTGCTGGTGCCGGCGCCCGCGATCTCGGCGCCCATACCGCAGAGGAACTCGCACAGGTCCATGATCTCGGGCTCGCGAGCGGCGTTCTCGATGACCGTCTCGCCCTCGGCGGCAGTGGCGGCCATGAGAAGGTTCTCCGTGGCGCCCACGCTCGGGTAGTCGAGCGGGACCACGGCGCCCTTGAGGCCCTCGGTATGCACGCGGATGAAGCCGTGGTCGATGTCGATGTGCGCGCCGAGCTTCTCCAGGCCGCGGATATGGAAGTCGATCCTCCGCGGCCCGATGTTGCAGCCGCCGGGCATGGCGATGGTGGCCTCGCCGAGGCGTGCCACCAGCGGGCCCATGACGATGATGCTCGCGCGCATGGCGCGCACGAGCTCGTAGGGGGCGCAGCCCGAGAGCGCATCCCCGGCGCGCACCTCCAGCCGGTCACCCTCGCCGTCGACCTCCGCGCCCAGGGCGCGCAGCATCGTCACCATCGTAGCCACGTCGGTGATCGCCGGGATGCGGCGGATGACGCAGGGGTCGGTAGTGAGCAGGCTGGCGACGAGCAGCTTGAGGGCGGAGTTCTTGGCCCCGGAGAGGGTCACCTCTCCCTGCAGCCGCCGGCCGCCGCGCACCTGGAGGCGCGCGTCGTGTTCGCTCGAGCCGTCCATCAGACGCCCAGTAGTATAGCCGTCCGCGACGGACGCGGCGTCAGGTGGCGCGTCTGGAGACGCTCAGCCGGTTCTCGGCGCGCTTCAGCGCCTGCTCGGCGCGGAAGTAGTCGACCTCCGCCTGCGCGCCCAGGTCGCCGCTCTCCTTCATGCGGTCCTTGGCGCGGCTGTGCGCCTCCTCGGCCCGGGCCACGTCGATGGCGCCGGCGAGCTCGCCGTGGTCGACCACGACGAGGACCTTGTCAAAGAGCACCTGGGCATACCCGATGCCGGTGGCGATGTAGTCCCACTCGCCGGTCACCCGTCGGATGCGCGTCTCGCCGATGGCGAGGAGCGTGACCAGCGGCTGGTGCCGCGGCAGGACCCCGAGCTCGCCGTCGACGCCGGGCAGTACGACCATGGCGACGTCGGAGTTGTAGACCTCGCCGTCCGGCGTGACGACCTCGACGTGGAGTGCGCGCTCGTCGCTCACAGAGAGCCTCTCACGCCTCGGCGCCGGCGAGCGTCTTAGCCTTCTCGGCGGCCTCTTCGATGCCGCCGACCATGAAGAACGCCTGCTCCGGCAGGTCGTCGCACTTGCCCTCCACGAGGTCCTTGAAGCCGCGGATGGTGTCGGCCAGCTTGACGTACTTGCCGGGCGTGCCGGTGAAGGCCTCCGCCACGGTGAACGGCTGGCTGAGGAAGCGCTCGATCTTGCGCGCGCGCTGCACGACGACCTTGTCCTCGTCGGAGAGCTCGTCCATGCCGAGGATCGCGATGATGTCCTGGAGCTCGCGATAGCGCTGCAGGATCTCCTGCACGCGCAGGGCGACGTCGTAGTGCTCGTTGCCGACGGAGTCGCGGGACAGGATGCGGGAGCTGGAGTCCAGCGGGTCGACGGCCGGGTAGATGCCCTTCTCCGAGATGGCGCGCGAGAGGACGGTGGTGGCGTCGAGGTGGGCGAAGGTGGCTGCCGGCGCCGGGTCGGTAAGGTCGTCGGCCGGCACGTAGATGGCCTGCACGGAGGTCACCGAGCCGCGCTTGGTGGAGGTGATGCGCTCCTGGAGCTCGCCCATCTCGTTGGCCAGGGTGGGCTGGTAGCCCACGGCGCTCGGCATGCGGCCGAGGAGCGCCGAGACCTCGGAGCCCGCCTGGACGAAACGGAAGATGTTGTCGATGAAGAGGAGCACGTCCTGGCCGCCGGCCTCGCGGAAGTACTCCGCCACGGTGAGGCCGGCAAGGCCCACGCGCAGACGCGCGCCCGGCGGCTCGTTCATCTGGCCGAACACCAGGGCGGTCTTGTCGATCACGCCCGAGTCCTGCATCTCGGTCCAGAGGTCGTTGCCCTCGCGGGTGCGCTCGCCGACGCCGCAGAACACGGAGAGGCCGCCGTGCTGGGTGGCGATGTTGTTGATGAGCTCCTGGACGATGACGGTCTTGCCCACGCCGGCGCCTCCGAAGAGGCCGATCTTTCCGCCCTTGACGTAAGGAGCGAGGAGGTCGACGACCTTGATGCCCGTCTCGAACAGCTCGTCGGTCGGGTCCAGCTCTTCGAACGCCGGGGCCGGCCGGTGGATGGGCCAGTGCTCGATGTCGGCGAGGGACACGCCCTTGTCGATGGTGTTGCCGTTGACGTCGATGAGGCGGCCCAGCGTGTCCTCGCCCACCGGCACGGTCATGGGGGCGCCGGTGTCGACGACCTCGGTGCCGCGTGCGAGGCCGTCGGTGGCGTCCATGGCGACGGCGCGGACCTTGTTGTCGCCGAGGTGCTGCTGCACCTCGCAGATCACTTCGTTGCCCTGCTCGCCGATGCGGACCTTGAGGGCGTTGTAGATGGCCGGGATCTCGTCGGGGAACCGGACGTCGAGCACCGCCCCGATCACCTGGACGACTTCGCCTTTGTTCATCGCGTCAACTCCGCTCGTAAAGTGTGGGGTAGGTGAGCCGGATCAACCGAGCGCCTCGGCGCCGGCGACGACCTCGAGGATCTCCTGGGTGATCGCCGCCTGGCGGGCGCGGTTGAGCGCCAGCGTGAGGCTGTCGATCATCTCCTCGGCGGACTCACTGGCGTTACGCATGGCGCTCATGCGGGCACCCTGTTCGCTGGCGCTCGACTCGAGCAGGGCGCGGTACACGGCGATCTCGACGTAGGCGGGCAGCAAGCCCTCGAGGATGTCCTCGCGCGCGGGCTCGTAGATGTACGAGACCGGCGGACGTTCTTCGTCGCCGTCCGTGACCGCCTCTTTGGGGACCGGCAGGATCACGTCGTCCATGAGCGTCTGCTCGATGGGCGAGGTGAAGTGGTTGTAGACCAGCCGGACGCGGTCGACCTCGCCGCTCACGTACATCTCGACAAGCTGGGCGGCGATCGCTTTGGCGTCGGTGTACTCCGGCCGGTCGCTGAGGCCCTGCCAGCTCTTCTCCAGCCGGCAGCCGCGGAACTTGAGCGTCCCGATGCCCTTGCGCCCGACGGCGAGGACTCGCGTCTCCACTCCGTGCTCGCGCAGGTCGCGCTCGATGGCGAGCGCCTTGCGGACGACGTTCGCATTGAAGGCGCCGGCGAGGCCGCGGTCGCCGGTCATGGCGACGACGGCGACCGTGCGCACCTCGCGCTCCTGGAGCAGCGCGTACTGGTGCGTCTCCTCGGAGTACGTCGCGAGGTCGGTCATCATCTCGATCATGTCGCCCGCGTAGGGGCGAAGCGCCTCGATGCGCGCCTGATTACGGCGCAGCTTGGCCGCCGCGACCATCTCCATCGCCTTGGTGATCTTGCGCGTGTTCTGGACCGACGCGATGCGACGGCGGATGTCGCGCAGACTCGCCACGTCAGGCCCCCGCCCCCGTCGTCTCGACCGCCGTCTCGATCTCGGCCACCTCAGGTGTCACGTTGGAGTCGGTGGCGAACGAGTTGTGATAGGCAGCGGCGGCGTCCTTGAGCTTCGCCGCGGTCTCGTCTGTGAGCTCCAGCTTCTCGCGGATGTCGGCGAGCACGTCGGCGGCCTGGCTGCGCAGATAGTCGCGCAGACCGTCCATGAACGGACCCACGCGGCCGGCGTCGAGGTCGTCGAGGAAGCCCTGGTTGCCGGCGAAGATGACGGCCACCTGCTCCTCCACCGGCATCGGGTCGAAGCGGCCCTGGTTGAGCACCTGGACCATGCGCTCGCCGCGGGCGAGCGTGCGCTTGGTGACCTCGTCGAGGTCGGAGCCGAACTGGGCGAACGCCTGCAGTTCGCGGTACTGCGCGAGGTCGAGCTTGAGGGTGCCGGCGACCTGGCGCATGGCCCTGACCTGCGCCTTGCCGCCCACGCGGCTCACGGAGATGCCGACGTTGATGGCCGGCCGGATACCCGAGAGGAAGAGATCGCTGGTGAGGAAGATCTGGCCGTCGGTGATGGAGATGACGTTGGTCGGGATGTAGGCGGACACGTCGCCCGCCTGCGTCTCGATGACGGGCAGCGCCGTGAGGGAGCCTCCCCCGAGGTCGTCGCTGAGCTTGACGGCACGCTCGAGCAAGCGGGAGTGCAGGTAGAACACGTCGCCCGGGAACGCCTCGCGGCCCGGCGGGCGGCGGAGGAGCAGCGACATCTGGCGGTAGGCGTCGGCCTGCTTGGAGAGGTCGTCGTAGAAGCACACCGCGTGCCGGCCGCTGTAGAGGAAGTACTCGGCCATGGCGCAGCCGGCGTACGGCGCCAGGTACTTGAGCGGCGCGGAGGCCGCGGCCGTGGCGGCGACGACGATGGTGTACTCCATCGCGCCGTACTCCTCGAGCTTCTGCACGACCTGCATGACGGTCGACGCCTTCTGGCCGATGGCCACGTAGACGCAGATCTCGCCCTGGCCCTTCTGGTTGATGATGGTGTCGACGACGATGGACGTCTTGCCGGTCTGGCGGTCGCCGATGATGAGCTCGCGCTGGCCGCGGCCGATGGGGATCATGGAGTCGATGGCCTTGATGCCGGTCTGGAGCGGCTCCTTGACGCCCTGACGCTCGACGACGCCGGGGGCCTTGAACTCGACCGGGCGGAATTGGTCGGTCTCGATGGGGCCCTTGTCGTCGAGCGGGCGGCCGAGCGGGTCCACGATGCGCCCGACGAGAGTCTCGCCCACCGGCACCTGCAGCACGCGGCCGGTGCGCTTGACGAGGTCCCCCTCTTTGATGAGGGTGTCCTCGCCGAGCAGCACGGCGCCGACGTTGTCTTCTTCGAGGTTGAGGGCCAGTCCGATGACGTCGTGGGGCAGCTCGAGCATCTCCATGGCCACGCAGTTGCGCAGGCCGTAGATGCGAGCGATCCCGTCGCCGACCTCGAGGACCGTGCCGACCTCTTCGACCTCGACCTCCGCCTGGTAGCCCTCGATCTGGGCTTTCAGGACGGAGGCGATCTCTTCGGGTCGCAACTTCACTGGACGTCACCTCTCACTTCTGCGGTAGCCAGCTTGCGGCGCAGCTGGCGGATCCGTGCTTTGACGCTGCCGTCGACCATGACGTCGCCGATGCGCAGGACGAGGCCGCCGAGGATGGCGGGGTCGACGCGGCGGCTAAGCTCAGCCCGACGCCCCGTCGCCTCCTGGACACGAGCGGCGATCTTCTTCTCGGTCTCCGGCGACAGCTCCGCTGCCGAGACGACCTCGACCTCGACGACGCCCTCCTTGACGAGGGCCAGAGCATCGTAGGCCTGGTACAGATCCGGCACCGCGGCGAACCGGCCGCGCTCGAGCATGAGCTGCAGGGCGTTGCCGAGCAGTCTCTGGCCGCTGCGCGTGATCTCCGCGAGCACGCGGCGCTTCGCGGCCGTCTCGACCCGGGGGTCGGCCAGCACGTCGCGCAGCGATGCGGACGCCGCCAAGGCGGCGACGAAGTCGCCCAGCTCGCGGCGCACCGGCTCGACCACGCCGGCATCGCGAGCGGCGGCGAGCAGGGCCTGGGCGTAGACCCGAGCGACCTGTTCGTCGCTCACGCCTTGCTCTCCGCGCCGAGCTTGTCGACGTCGAGCTCGGCGAGCGCCTCATCGATGAGGCGCTGCTGGTCGGCCGCGCTCAGGCTGCTCGCCGCCACCTTCTCGGTGGCGAGCGCGGTGAGCTCGGCGATCTGTCCCTTGATGTCGCGGAGCGCAGCCCGCGTGTCGCGCTCGATCTGCTCGTGCGCCTTCTCGAGGATGCGGTCCGACTGCGCCTTGGCCTCAGCCATGATCTCGGTCTTGGCATGCTCGGCGGTCGTGCGCGAGCGCTCGAGGATCTCCTCGGACTCGCCGCGCACCTTGGCGAGCGTGGCCTTGTACTCTTCGAGCAGGCGCTGCGCCTCGACGCGGGTCTGCTCGGCGGCGTCCATGCTGTCCTGGATGCTCTGGCGCCGGTCGTCGAGCGCCTTCTGCAGAGGCTTGAAGGCGAACCTCGTGAGGACGAGGACCGCCACCCCGAAGGTGATGAGGGTCCAGATCATGAGACCCGGTTCAGGGGCAAGCATGTGTCACTCCTCGCTGGTTCGGTACCGGGCCCGGTTCAGGCGACGAAGATGAGGATCAGGGCGACCACGAACGCGTAGAGCGCCACCGCCTCGGTCACGCCGATACCGATGAACATGTTGGTGCGGATCTCCCCGGCGACCTCTGGTTGGCGGGCGATGCTCTCGTAGGACTTGCCCAGCAGCATCCCCAGCCCGATGCCGGGGCCAAGGGCGCCCACGCCCATGGCGATACCGGCGCCCAACAATTTGGCGGCATTAGCGTCCATTCACGTTCCTCCTTGAGGGTCCGCGATGCGGCAGGATGGCTGCCCCCATCGCAAGCTAGTGATCCTGGTCCAGCGCTCCGGCGATGTAGACGGCGGAGAGGATGGCGAAGATGAAGGCCTGGATGAAGGCCACGAAGATCTCGAAGAGATAGATGATCACCGACGCGCCCTGCAGGACGATGGCTGCAAGGTAGCTCTGGAAGATCAGTGCCATGGCGAAGAACACGGCGAGGATGGCGTGCCCCGCGAGCATGTTGGCGAAGAGACGGACGGCGAGCGAGACGAGGCGGAAGACCTCGCTGACGACATGGATCCCCCAGATGAGCTGCCTGAGGACCGGCGGTGCGCTCGGCGGCGCCCAGTTCACGACGTAGTGGAGCCCGCCGTTGCGGCGGATGCCGGCGTAGTGGGTGAAGACGAACGTGCAGAGTGCCAGGGAAAGAGTGACGTACAGGTTGGCGGTCGCCGTGTAGTAGCCGAACTGGTGGTGGTCGGCGAGCGGCAACGGGATGAGCCCGATGAGGTTCGCGGTGAGCACGAAGAAGAACGCTCCCGCGATGAAGGGGAACCAGGTGGCGCGGCCGCTCTTCATGACCGCCCCGACGATGCCGTCGTGCGCCAGGCCGTAGAGCACTTCGATCATCATGCGGAAGCGGCCCGGCTCGCGCTTCAGGCTCCTGCGGACGAGCAGCGCGAAGACCGTGAGGACGGCGGTCGTGATCCACAGATAGACGACCGCCTTGGTGACCGAGAGGTCGAACGGGCCGATCGAAGGCAGGTGGATGATCGGCTTGAGCTCGAACTCCTCGGCGATGCCGAACTTGTGGCTCGGGCCGCGCTTGTGCAGGAGGTCGTAGCCGGCCAGCGCGGCCAGCGCCACGACGACGCCCACCCAGATGAGACGTTTGCGCGTCATCGCATGCGCACTCCCCGCGGCGTCGCCGGCTCGCCAGAGAAGGCGGCGAGGCGCACGCCCAGGTACACGGTGAACGCGGCGAGGAACGAGAGCGCCGCCGCCGGAAACGCCGGCCGCGCGAACACGCCGATGAGGACGAGACAGACGAGGACGCACCCCGTGCGCACGGCGGCCCCGCCGACGGCCGTGAGTACGGCGTGATTGAAGCTGCCGCGCGCGGCGGAGCGCCAGGCCAGAGCCTCGAGCGCCCAGAAGACGAGCGCGAGGCCGGCCCCCGCCGCCGCGGCCCACACCGGCTGCTCCAGGAACGCGGCCACGGTTGCGCACGCCAGTACAGCCGCGACCAGAAGCAGCGGCGCTACGAGTGACCTGCGAATCCCTCGCCCTCCTGAGTCCGTCACTTCGTTTCCAGATAGATGGCGTAGAGCGCCAGCGCGAAACCGACGAACACGCCAATCACCACGAACAGGGGAAACGTGCTGAAAAGCCAGTCGACGCCGGCCCCGAACCCGAGCCCGACGGCGACGCCGGCGAGCAGGAGGAACGCTACGGATTCCGCGGACGCCGCCGAGCGTGGCTGATCCTTCTTTTTCCCATCCTCGGGATGCTGTGGCGTCAAACTATACCTGCCCCTCCCCGCGCCTGCAAATGGGATACGAATACCATTTTGGGGCTGCGTAGCCCGGCTGCTCATGCATGGCCGGTCCCGCCTCCTGCCCCCGTAGGGTTGTTCCCGACACCCGGCGCCAGAGGATCGGGCAGGCCCCGGCGACGCGACCGGTAGCGGCTGAGCAGCCGCGCCATGTAGATGGTGGACACGGCGGCGGTGATGCCGAACGCCACGATCGCCGGCCAGAACCGCTGCTGCAGCGAGACCGCCAGCGCGCTCAGGCAGGCGCACCACAGGTACAGCATGAGGACGCTCTTGCGCTGCGAGAACCCATGTACCAGCACGAGGTCGTGGTGCACGTGGTCCTGCCCGGCGGAGTAGAAGGGCACGCCGCGGCGCCAGCGGCGCCACACGATGAGGAACAGGTCGACGAACGGCACCCCCAGCACCAGCAGCGGCAGGACGAGGGCGATGGCCGCGGTGCCCTTCATCACGCTCTGGACGCTGATGCAGGCGAGCACGAACCCCAGGAGCATGGACCCGGCGTCGCCCATGAAGATGGAGGCCGGGTGGAAGTTGAAGCGCAGGAATGCGAAGGTGGCGCCGGCCAATACCGCGGCCAGCACACCCATGGCCGCAAACCCGGTCGCCAGAGAGATGATCGCGAACGTGAGCGCCGAGATGCCGCAGACGCCGGCGGCAAGCCCGTCGAGCCCGTCGATGAAGTTCACCATGTTGATGATCATCGCCATCCAGAAGCCGGTGACGAAGATGGATGCCACGAGCGGCAGATGCCAGGTGAACTCGTCGGTGAACGGCACCCCTATGCGCGTCATGCGCGTGTCGAAGTAGATGGCGACGCCGATGGCGAGCAGTTGGCCGATGAACTTGACGAGGGGTTCGAGCTCGTAGAGGTCGTCGAAGAGGCCGACGGCGACGACGATGGTAGCGCCGCCGATGATGCCCCACACTTGCCGGTCGACCGGCACGAGGAGCATCACCGGGATCATCCAGCCGAGGTACAAGGCGAGGCCTCCGAGGAGCGGCGTCGCCAGCTCGTGCATGCGCCGGTCGTCGGTGGGCGTGTCCAAGGCGCCGGTGCGGTTCGCCAGCCGCCCCATGAGCGGCGTGAGCACGTACACGATGAACGCCGCGATGATGAAGCCCAGGATCGCCGTGCGCAGCGGACTCGGGAGACTCAGCGGCCCGCTGATGTCAGGTCCTCCTTGACCAGCACTACCTCCGCCTCGGCGAGCAACTCGCGGGAGAGGTCGTCGGGGTAGCCCTCGAGGTAGTGGATCTCCTGCACCCCACAGTTGATGAGGATCTTGGCGCACAGGATGCAGGGGTGGTGCGTGCAGTACAGCGTGGCGCCCTCGATGGCGACACCGTGGATGGCTGCCTGGATGACGGCATTCTGCTCGGCGTGGATGGCACGGCAGAGCTCGTGGCGCTCGCCCGACGGGATGCCGAGCTGCTCGCGCAGGCAGCCGATCTCGAGACAGTGCGACACGCCGCGCGGGGCGCCGTTGTAGCCGGTGGCGAGGAGGCGCTTGTCGCGCACCAGCAGGGCGCCGACCTGACGGCGCAGGCACGTGGAGCGCGTGGCCGCCTGGAGGGCGAGCTGGAGGAAGTACTCGTCCCAGCTCGGCCGGCGCCAGGCACCCTCCTCGACACCCCTTTTCGACAGGGTACTCACAGGAACTCGTACAGCGGGAACCGGTCGAGCAGGTCGAGGACCTCGTGGCGGATCTCGCGCAGGGCGGCATCGTCGCCACGCGCCCCGATGGCCCGCAGCATGAGCTCGCCGGTCTGGCGCATCTCGGGCTCCATGAAGCCGCGGGTGGTCACCGCCGGCGAGCCGACGCGCAGGCCGCTGGCGACGTTGAACGAGGCCTCCTCGAACGGCACCACGTTGCGGTTGGCCGTGATCTTGACCTCTTCGAGCAGCTCCTGGCACTCGAGGCCGTTGATGCCGGCGGGACGCAGGTCGACCAGCGCAAGGTGGACGTCGGTGCCGCCGGAGACCAGGCGGAGGCCGCCCTCCGACAGCGTCGTGGCGAGGACGGCGCAGTTCCGGACGATCTGCCGCTGCAGCTTGTGGAACTGGTCGCTCTGGGCGATGCGGAGGCACACGGCCTTGGCGGCGATGACGTGCATGAGCGGCCCGCCCTGCATGCCCGGGAACACGGCGCGGTCGATGGCCTCGGCGTACTCCTTGCGGCACATGATGATGCCGGCGCGCGGGCCGGTGAGCGTCTTGTGCGTGGTGCTCGTGACGACCTCGCAGTACGGTACCGGGTTGGGGTGCACGCCGGCGGCGATGAGGCCGGCGATGTGTGCGATGTCGGCCATGAGCATGGCGCCGCACTCGTCGGCGATCTCGCGGAAGGTGGGGAAGTCGATGGTGCGCGGGTAGGAGCTGTAGCCGCAGATGATGAGCTTGGGCATGTGCTCCAGCGCCAGGGCGCGCACCTCGTCGTAGTCGATGATCTCGGTGTCGCGGCGCACGTGGTACGGGACCACGTTGTACGTGCGCCCGGAGTAGTTGATGCCCAAGCCGTGCGTGAGGTGGCCGCCGTGCGTGAGCTCCATGGCCATCATGGTGTCGCCGGGCTCCAACAGCGCGAACAGCGCCGCGATGTTGGCCGACGAGCCGGAGTGCGGCTGCACGTTGGCGTGCTCGGCGCCGAACACGGCCTTGCAGCGGTCGATGGCGAGCTGCTCGACCTGGTCGACCACGTCGCAGCCGCCGTAGTACCGGTGCCCCGGCGTGCCCTCGGCGTACTTGTTGGTGAGCACCGAGCCGGTCGCCTCGAGGACGGACCGGCTGGCGAAGTTCTCGCTGGCGATGAGCTCAAGCGTCTCCTGCTGGCGGATGAGCTCGCTGCGGAGCAACTCGTTGAGCTCGGGGTCGAGATGATAGAGCGGCTCGCGCCGCCACTCGCGGCCGACGGGGCTCAAGCAGTGCCCTCCTCGTCGAGGAGCGCGACACGCTGCTCGTGACGGCCGCCCTCGAACGGCGTCTCCAGCCACACCTCGGTGATCGCCCAGGCTTCGTCCTCGCTCAGGAGACGCCCGCCGAGACACAGCACGTTGCAGTCGTTGTGGCGGCGCGTGATCTCCGCGTGGTACGGCGTGAAGCAGTCGGCGGCGCGCACGCCCTTGTGACGGTTGGCCGACATGCAGATGCCGATGCCGGTGCCGCAGACGAGCACGCCGCGCTCGACCGTGCCCGAGGCCACCAGCTCGGCGACCCTGTGGCCGTACACCGGGTAGTCCACCGAGACCTCTTCGGAGTCGGTGCCCACGTCGACGACATCGTGCCCCAGGGAGCGCAGACGGCGCACGACGGCCTGCTTGAGTGCGAACCCACCGTGGTCGGCACCGGCAGCGATCTTCATGGCGGACTCCTCCTGGTCACGAGAGTGTCGTGATCCCGGATGACCGCGGCGAAGGACGGCCGCCTGGCCTTCCTCAACCGGACCCCCCAGGCCTCTGCTACAGGCTGCAGATTGTATCAGGCTGTGCGCCGCCGGGCCCTTCGGGCCGGCGCCCGCTCAAGAGCACTACGGACGCTACGTCTCCTACGAGCATCAGTCCGGGAGCGAGAGCTCGCCCGTGAGGACGGGCTGGACCTGACCGCCGACACGCACGTCGGTGATGTCGTCGGCGGTCCCCGACACCGCCACCGTGAGGAAGCTTGGGCGCCCGATATGCTGCCCCTGGAGCACCACGCGCTCCTCCTCCGGCGGCAGCACGCCCTCGCGCGCCATGTAGGCGGCGAGCGGCCCGGCCGCGCTGCCGGTGGCCGGGTCCTCCTGGATACCGGCGAAGGGGAACAGCCCGCGCGCCTCCACCCACGGGTCGTCCTGGCCGGTGAAGGCGCACGGGTAGATCTCCGCGTGGCGGCGCTCGAAGTCCCCCGCGAGCTCCAGGTCGAGAGAGACCCTCGAGAGAGCGCGCTGGGACACGAGCGGGATGATGGTGTAGCAAAGGCCGGTGTCGACCGGCACCGGGTCGAACTGGGGGTGCAGGTCGTCGAGGTCGAGGCCGAGCACGGCGGCGACCGAGCCGCGCGGCGCCGGGGCGTGGAACACCGGGGGCCGCTGGTGCACGGTCGCCGAGACGGGCCCGCCGTCGCGCACCTGGACGGCGACGGTCACCAGGCCGACGCCGAGCTCGAGGGCGACCCGGGTGACCGGCTCGTACACGTCGACCATCCGCAGGCGGACGAGCTCGCAGGCGGTGCCGACGCTGGGGTGCCCGGCGAACGGCAGCTCGACGGCCGGCGTGAAGATGCGCACGCGGGCGTCGCCGTCACCCTCGGGCGGCAGCACGAACGTGGTCTCCGAGAGGTTCATCTCGCTGGCGATGGCCTGCATCTGGACGGCCGTGAGGTCCTCCCCCTGGGGGAACACCGCTAGCGGGTTGCCCGCGAACGGGCGGTCGGTGAACACGTCCACCTGGACGAACGGCAGCTTCCTCATCGGTACGGGCTCCTCCCCGTCGCCGAGCAGTGCGGCGACCCCATCCTGGTCCACGGTACCCGTGCGCAGGATACGCCACCGGCCGTCGGACGCGTAGATGCTGAGGTCTACGATGGTCGACGCCTCGCCGCCGACGGGCCCGGCGTCGAGGACGAGGTCGCAGGCGGCCAGCAGGCCGCCGTCCACTTCGTCCACGGACCGGGGCGCCTCTCCCCCACTCGGGTTGGCGCTCGAGGCGAGAAGCGGGAACGGGAGCTCGCCGAGCACGCGCGCCGCGGCCGGCCACGCGGGCACGCGCACGCCCAGCGTGGCCACTCTCGTCTCTTTGACCCCCCACACGCCGTTCCTGTGGTGCGGCACCTCGCCCGCCGGCGGGAACGCCAGGCCCGGCGGGTACGGCAGCAGCACCGTGAACGGCCCCGGCAGCAGGCGGCGGACGGCGCCCTCCAGTCGGGGATCCAGCGCAAGCGAGGCCTCGAGCAGCTCCAGCGACGGGTAGACGACCTGGAGCGGCTTGCCTTCGTCGCGCTCCTTGGCGGCGACCATGGCCTCGCGCACCGCCGGGGTGACGAGGCCTCCTACGCCGTACACGGTGTCGGTCGGGAAGCACACGAGGCGAGAGGCCGCCAGCAGGCCCGCGAGCCGCCGCGCGTCGGGTCCGTCCGGCGCCGTGAGGTCGATGCGCCGGTCGCTCACGAGAGGCCACCGACGCCGGCCGGAGGCGCGCCGCCGGCGTCCGGCGCCCGCGTCACCGGACGCACCGGCACCCCGCGCGCGGCGAGGAACTCCTTGGCCTGCGCGATCGTGCACGTGCCGTAGTGGAAGATGCTCGCCGCCAGCACGGCGTCGGCCTCGCCCTCCACCAGCCCGTCGGCGAGGTGCTCCAGCGTGCCGACGCCGCCGGAGGCGATGACCGGCACGTCCACCGCGCGGGCCACCGCGCGCGTGAGCTCGAGGTCGTAGCCATCGAGGGTGCCGTCCCGGTCCATGCTGGTGAGCATGAACTCGCCGGCGCCCAGCTCGGCCGCGCGCACCGCCCACTCGACCGCGTCGATGCCGGTGGGCGTGCGCCCGCCGCGAGATCGATGATGATGTCGCGACGCTCATGCGAGGCGGTGATGTCGAGGAAGATGAGCTCGTCCGCTCCCTCGGCGTCGTAGCGCGCGGCCAGCTCGACCGGGTCGCCGGCGTCGCGGATGCTGACGAAGTCCACGCCCTTGACCACCCGGCCGTCGCGGACGTCCAGGCAGGGGATGATGCGCTTGCGGTGCACTGCTCGGCGCTAGAGAGCGGTGTGCCTCACGGGGCACCCCTCGTTGATCGGGCTGCGCGGATCAATCGGCGAAGAGCGCCATCGCCTGGGGCAGCGTGAACGCCTTTTCGTACAGGGCGCGGCCGACGATGACGCCGACGACCTTGTCCGCGTTCAGCTTCTTGAACCTGCGCAGGTCGTCCAAGAGCGCGATGCCGCCGGACAGGATGATCTCCAGGTCCGACACCTCGGCGAGGTCGGCGAGCCCCGGCAGGTTGGGCCCGCCGAGCATGCCGTCGCGACCTGTGTCGGTGTAGACCACCCGGGTCACGCCGTGCTCTGCGAGCAGCTTGACCATGCGGATGGCGCTCATCTCTGAGCGCTGCTGCCAGCCGTGCGTGGCGACCATGCCGTCGGTGCAGTCCACACCGACGACGAGGCGGTCTCCGAGCCAATTGACGGCGTCGTCGAGGAGGTCCAGCGCGGTGACGGCCGCCGTGCCCATGACGACCCAGTGCACGCCGACCCCGGCCACGAACGCCAGCGACTTGGGCGTGCGGATGCCGCCGCCGTACTGCACGGGGATGTCGAGGGCCTTGACGATGTCCTCGACGATCCTGAAGTTGGTGAGCTCGCCGGTGCGCGCCGCGTCGAGGTCGATGACGTGCAGGGCCTCGGCCCCCTGGCTCTGCCAGTAGCGCGCCAGCTCCACGGGGTCCTCGCTGAAGACGGTGACGTCGTCGAAGTCGCCGCGCCGCAGACGTACCGCCTTGCCTGCTTGGATGTCGACGGCGGGGAACACGATCATGAGGTGCCGGCCTCCCGATGGATGGTGGCGACGAACCCGGCCAGAAGGGCCAAGCCGACGCTCGAACTCTTCTCAAGGTGGAACTGTACTGCCCACATGTTGTCACGCGCCACTGCGGCGACCACGTGGACGCCGTAGTCCGTGGTCGCGGCGACGACGGACGGGTCCTCCGGCGCCGCGGCGTAGGAGTGGACGAAGTAGACGGTGGCGGGGGCCGGCAACCCGCGGGCCATGCCCGCGCCGGCCGGCCCCCACTCCAGGTCGTTCCAGCCGATGTGCGGCACCTTGAGGCCGGTCTCGAGACGCTCGACGGTGCCGGGGAGCACCACCGCCTCGGCGCCCCGCACCTCGGCCGCGCTCTGCGTCACGCGCGCGTCGGCGCCGCTGCGCGCCAGCGCCTTGGCCACACTGGCGAGGTTGCCCATGCCGTAGTCGACCACGGCGACCCGCGGGGCGTCCGGGCGACGGTCATCGTCGCGCTCAGAGAGTGCCTTTGGTGGACGGCACCTCGTCGCCGCGCCCGTGCAGCTCGCACGCCCGCGCCAGCGCGCGGGCGAACGCTTTGAACACGGCCTCGACGATGTGGTGCGCGTCGCTCCCGGCGAGCAGGCGCACGTGGAGGGTCATGCCGCTCACCGTCGCCAGCGAGCGCAGGAAGTGCGGCGTGAGCTCGGCGTCGAACTCGCCGATGCGCACGCCCGAGAGCTGCAGGTCGTGGACGAAGTAGGGCCGCCCCGAGAGGTCGAGCGCCACCAGCGCGAGAGCCTCGTCCATGGGCAGCAGGAACGAGCCGTAGCGGCGGATCCCCCGCTTGTCGCCCAGGGCCTCGCGCAGGGCCTGTCCCAGGGCGAGGCCGATGTCCTCCACCGTGTGGTGCCCGTCGACGTGCAGGTCACCGCCGGCGCGCACCGTGAGGTCGAAGCGGCCGTGGTGCGCGAACAGCTCGAGCATGTGGTCGAGGAACCCGATGCCGGTGGAGACGTCGGCCTCCCCGATGCCGTCGAGGCACAGAGAGAGGAAGATGTCCGTCTCGGTGGTGGTGCGCTGGACCTCGGCGCGGCGCTGGCTCATGTCAGCAGCTCCTCACTGGGCGCGGAGGCGAGCCGAGAGCGCGTGTGCGCGCAGGCCCTCCTCTTCGGCGATGGTCGCCACCGGCCGCGCGAGCGCGGCGGCTGCGGAGGCGTCGAGTTCTACCACAGCCACACGCTTGCGGAAAGCATCTGTCGAGAGCCCCTGACCGAAGCGGGCGGAGCCGCCGGTGGGCAGCACGTGGTTGGTGCCGGCGGCGTAGTCGGCGAAGGCCGTCGCCGCATACGGACCGACGAAAACGGCCCCGGCGTTGCGCACGCCGGGCAGCAGCTCGCACGCCTGGGCGCAGTGCAGCTCGAGGTGCTCGGGCGCGAACGCGTTGCTGAGCGCCAGCGCCGCGTCCCGGTCCGGGCAGGGCACGATGACGACGTTGCCCGTGGCGATGCCGAGCTCGGCGGAGAGGCGCTCGACGGCCGCCGTGACGGGGCCGGCGAGCGTGCCCCCGATGTCGGCGAGGCAGGCCATAGCGCCCGAGCCATGCTCGGCCTGCGCGAGCAGATCGGCGGCCAGCCACTCCGGCTCGCCTGCGGCGTCGGCGATGATGAGGACCTCGCTCGGGCCGGCGAGGCTGTCGATGCCGACCTCGCCGACCAGCAGCCGCTTGGCCTCGGTGACGTAGGCGTTGCCGGGGCCGACGATGACGTCGCAGCGCGGCACGCAGGCCGTGCCCAGGGCCATGGCGGCCACGGCCTGGGCGCCGCCGACCGGGTACAGGCGCTCGACGCCGAGCAGGGCGCAGGCGGCGGCCACGCCCGCGGCCGCGCCGCCGCCCGGCCGCGGCGGCGAGCACACGACGATCTGTTCCACGCCGGCCACCTGCGCCGGGATGGCCGTCATCAGCACCGAGGACGGGTAGTCGGCCAGGCCGCCGGGGACGTAGAGTCCGGCGGCCGCCAGAGGTACCACCTGCTGCCCGACGACCTGGCCCTGCGCGAGGGTCTCGCGCCATGGCGCGACCGCCTCGCGCTCGTGGTAGGCGCGGATGTTGGCGGCGGCCGTCTCCAGTGATCCGCGCAGCTCGGGCGAGAGCGCCGCGAGGGCCGCCTGCATCTCCGCCGCCGGCACGGCGTAGTCCACGGGCAGGTCGACGCGGTCGAGCCGCGCCGTGTGGGCGCGCACCGCGTCGTCGCCGCCGCCGCGGACGTCCGCGACGATCGCCTCGGCGGCGGCCCGAACCTCCGCGGGAGCCGGCGCCAAGGCCCGCAGTTCCGCAACGGAGGCGGTGACGTCGTCGTTCCAGGGCAGCAGTCTCATGCGTCCTCCAGGGCGATCCGCAGGCTTTGGACAAGGACGCCGAACTCGTCGCGGAGCAGCACGCGCGAGGCGCGCGAGGCGACGAGGTGGGCGCTGCAGGCGGCAATCACCGCGCGCGGCTCGAGCGCCGGCGCTCCGGGCCGGCCGGCGCGCACGCGCGCCGCGAGCTCGATGACGCCGTCGGCGAAGCCCAGGGCCGGCGCCAGCAGCGGCTCGTCGGCGACGATGATCTCAGGCTGCTCACCGGTGGCTGCGAAGTGACGGCGGGCCGTCTCGGGGTACCGGGTGGCCACGCGCAGGCGCCGGTCCGGCCGCACGGCCGCCGGCGCCACTGCCAACACGAGCTCGTCGCGGCAGCGGTGCAGGTCGAGCAGGTCGGCCACGCCCAAGCGCCCCTCGAGCAGCCGGTCGCTGCCGACCACGCCGGCGTCGAGCGCGCCGCGGTCGCAGGCGCGCAGCACGTCGCCAGGGGAGCCGAGGAACCAGGTCGTGCCCGCACCGGCGACCAGCGCCGGCGGGACCTCCTCGCGCAGCGAGGCGGCCGGCAGGCCGGCCGCCTCGAGCAGGGCGAGGAGCTCGGCCGGCGGCGCCCCAGCCTCGCAGGCGAGGCCGATCCTCATCCGGACCTCAGCGCCTCGGCGATGTCGGCCGCGCCGCCGCTGATCTCGCGGCCATCGGCGAGCCGGAGCGTGTACCCGCCGCCGCGACGCACCAGCAGCGGCGGGTCGACCCCGGCGGCGTCCTCAGGCAGGGCCGCGACGGCCACCCCGGCCCGGCGCAGCGCCGCCGCCCGCGCCGGCGCCTCGAGGCCGCCGATGAAGGGGATGGCGGCCGGCGGCCCGGCGAACTCCACGCCGGCCTCGTCCAGGGCGTCGGCGGCGCGGTCGACCGCGACCGCGAAGCCCACGCCGGGGATGTCCCAGTCGAAGCGCGCCAGCAGGCCGTCGTAGCGGCCGCCGGTGGCCAGCGGCAGCCCGACGCCGGGCGCGTAGGCCTCGACGATCAGGCCGGAGTAGTAGGTGAGGTCCTGGACGAGCCCGAAGTCGAACGCCAGGTGGTCGCCGAACCCGGCGTCCTCGACGAGGTCGCGCACGCGCGCCAGGCGCGCCACGGCGGCCTCCATCACACCGCTCCGCGCGAGCTTGCGCGCCTGCCCGAGGATCTCCTCCCCGCCGCTCAGCTCGAGGATGCGCCACAGCGTGGTGAGCGCGCCCGCGTCGACGTCGGCGTTGCCGGCCACGCTCTCGACCAGCGGATAGTCGCGGTCGGCCAGCGCCTCGGTGAAGGTCTCCCGGTCGTCGTCCGGCAGGCCCAGGGAGTCGATGAGCGCCTCCTGGTAGGCGGCCGAGCCGAGCGTGACCGTGTACTCGCGCAGGCCGAGCCCCGCGAGTGCGTCGCACAGGAGCGTGACGCACTCGGCGTCGGCCTCGGCCGAACCGAGCCCGAGCAGCTCCACGCCGGCCTGCTGGAACTCGCCGTCCTGGCCCCGCTGCGGCGCCCAGGGACGGATGCTCGGGGCCACGTAGCTGAAGCGCAGCGGCAGCGGGTCGTCGTCGCAGCGGTCGGCGGCCATGCGCGCCACCGGCACCGTCATGTCGTTGCGCACCATGAGCTCGTGACCCTGCTCGTCGTGCAGCCGGTAGCCCGCCGCCAGCGTGTCGTCCTCGGGCGCCTCGAGCGTGTCGGCGAACTCCAGCCAGGGGGTGCGCACCTCGCCGTAGCCGTAGGCGGCGAACCGGGCGCGCAGCCGGTCCTCGACCGCCCGCAGCCGCTGCGACTCGGGCGGAAGCACGTCGCGCATGCCCTCAGGGATCATCCGGAGTCCTCCTCCCCGCTCCGGCCGGCCTCAGCCGACTCCGATACAGCTCTCGCCGAGCAACGCCTTCAGCTCGGCGTACAGGCCGGCGACGGGGTCTACGCGCAGCCCGTCGCCCACACGCAGCCGGGCGCGCTGCTCGCCGCGCACCATCTGCAGCACCACCGGCACGTGGCCGGGGAAGTCGGCCAGCACGCGGCGCAGGTCGTCGATGACCTCGGGGCGCACGCAGCCGGCATCGACGACGACCTCCAGCGGGTGGTACTCGCTGACACCGTTGAACTTGACGACCTCGATCGCGCCGAGCACACTGTCGCCCTCGGCGCGCTTCTCGATGCGCCCCTTGATCTTGATGATCGCGTCCTCGACGAGCAGGTCGCGGTAGGTCTCGTACACTTTGGGCCACGCGCGGCACTCGATGCCGCCGTCCACGTCCTCCAGGCGGAACAGGAGCCACACGCCGCCGTTCTTGCTCACGCGTTTCTGCGGGCTGGCGACGATGCCGCCGGTCCACGTGATCACGCCGTCTCCGGCGTTGTCGAGACGCGCCACGGGGACCTCGACCTCGTCCAGCAACTGGTCGCGCAGACCCTGCAGCGGGTGGGCCGAGACGTACAGCCCGAGGGCCTCCTTCTCGGCCTTGAGCAGCGTGGCCTGGTCGTACTCGGACTGCGACACCGTGGGTCGCGGATGGCCGCTGTCCTCGGCGGAGACCGAGCCGAAGAGGTCTCCCTGGCCGTTCGCGGCGTCCTTGCGCTTGCGCTCGCCGTCCGACATCGCCAGCGGGAGCACCTCGAGCATGCCGCGGCGCGGGTCACCGGTACTGTCGAACGCGCCACCGCGGATGAGGGCCTCGAGCACGCGCTTGTTGGCCATCTGCGAGTCGACGCGGGCGCAGAAGTCGTAGACCGAGTCGAACGGCCCGCCGGCCTCCCGCGCCCGGATGATGGCCTCGATGGCGCCGACCCCGACGCCCTTCACGGCGTTCATGCCGAAGCGGATCTTGCCCTCGACCACCGTGAACTCGACGTCGCTGGTGTTGACGTCCGGCGGCAGGATCTCGATGCCCATCTCGTGACACTGGTTGACGTAGAACGGCACCTTGTCCTTGGTGTTCATGACGCTCGACACCAGGGCGGCCATGTACTCGACCGGGTAGTTGGCCTTCAGCCAGGCGGTGCGGTAGCTGATCATGGCGTAGCAGGCGGCGTGGCTCTTGTTGAACGAGTAGTCGCCGGTGGCCTCGAAGCTGGCCCACATCTTGTTGGCCACCGCCGTCGGCACGTCCTTCTCGGCGAGGCCGACCATGAGGGGCTCTTTGAGGGTGGCCATCAGCTTGTGGTTCTTCTTGCTGATGGCCTTGCGCAGGTCGTCCGCTTGGGCGGGGCTGAAGCCGCCGACCCGGCGGGCGATGGCCATGTACTGCTCCTGGTAGATGGTCACGCCGTGCGTGGGCTCCAGGATCGGTCTCAGCGCCTCGTGGTCGTAGACGACCGCGGCCGGGTCCTTCTTGTTGCGCGCGTAGGTGGGGATGAACTGCATGGGCCCCGGCCGGTAGAGCGCGACGATGGCGATGAGGTCCTCGAACTCCGTGGGCCCGATCTCGCGCAGCGCCTCCTTCATGCCGGGGCTCTCGAACTGGAACACGCCGGTGGAGTCGCCGCGGGCGAGCATCTTGTACGTCTTCTCGTCGTCCAGCGGCAGCTGGTCGATCTCGATGCACACGCCGCTGGTCTTCTCAATGATCCGCAGCGCCTTCTCGATGACGTCGAGGTTGCGCAGGCCGAGGAAGTCCATCTTGAGGAGGCCGAGCCTGGAGACGTCGTTCATGTCGAACTGCGTGACGAGCTCGGCCTCGCCCTTCTGCTGCAGCGGCAGGTACTCGGTGAGCGGCTTGTCGCTGATGACCACGGCGGCCGCGTGGATGGAGTCGTTGCGGATGAGGCCCTCGAGGCTGCGCGCGAGGTCGACGACCTCCCTGACCTCCTCGTCGGAGTCGTAGGCCTGCTTGAGCTCGCCGTTCTGCTTCATCGCGTCGTCGAACGTCGCCGGCGGCGCCTGATCGGGGATCATCTTGGCGATCTTGTCGCCGACCGCGTAGGGCTTGCCCATGACGCGCGCGGCGTCGCGCACGGCCGCGCGCGCGGCCATGGTGCCGAAGGTGATGATCTGCGCCACCCTGTCGCGACCGTACTTCTCCGCCACGTAGTCGATGACTTCTCCGCGGTGCTCCACGCTGAAGTCCATGTCGATGTCGGGCATGCTCTTGCGGCCCGGGTTGAGGAAGCGCTCGAACAGCAGGTCGTACTTGAGCGGGTCGATGTCGGTGATGCCCAGGGCGTAGCTGACGATGGACCCGGCGGCGGAACCACGGCCGGGTCCCACGGCGATGCCGTTGTCCTTGGCGTACTTGACGTAGTCCCAGACGATGAGGAAGTAGGCGTCGAACCCCATCTCGCCGATGACGCCCAGTTCGAAGGCCAGGCGCTCCAGCACCTCCTGACCCGGGTCGGCGCCGTACCGGCGCGCGATGCCCTGCTCGCACAGCTCGCGCAGGTACGACTCCTCCGTGAAGCCGTCCGGCACCGGGTATGTGGGCAGCTTGTAGTCGCCGAAGTCCAGCTCCACGTTGCAGCGCTCGGCGATCTCGAGGGTGCTGGCCGTCGCGCCGGGGTAGCCCTGGAACCGCTCCTCCATCTCCTCGCCCGACTTGAGGTAGAACTCGTCGCTGCCGTACTTCATGCGCTTCTCGTCAGTGAGGCAGCTCTGCGTCTGGATGCAGAGCAGCGCGTCGTGCGCGTAGGCGTCCTCGTGACGCAGGTAGTGGACGTCGTTGGTGGCCACGGTCTTGAGGCCGGCCTTCTCGGCGAGCTGCGCGAGCTTCGGCAGCAGCTCGCGCTGCTCGGGCAGGCCGGCGTCCTGGAGCTCGACGTACACGTTCTCGGGGCCGAGCAGCTCGGCGAGACGGGTGACCTCGGCCAGGGCGGCGGCGTCGTCGCCGTCGCGCAGCAGCATCGCCGCCTTGCCGCTCATGCAGCCGGTGAGCGCGATGAGCCCCTCGTGGTGCCGACTGAGCAGCTCCCAGTCGGCGCGCGGCTTGTAGTAGTAACCCTCGAGGTACGCGGTGGTGGAGAGCTTGACGAGGTTGCGGTAGCCGGCCTCGTCGCGCGCCAGCAGCGTGAGGTGCGCGTTGCGCTCCTTGACGCCGGCGCGGCTGTGGCGGTCGGTGGCCACGTAGAGCTCGAGGCCGATGATCGGCTTGATGCCCTCCTCCTGGGCGGCACTGTAGAACTTGACGGTGCCGGCCAGCGTGCCGTGGTCGGTGAGCGCCACGGCCGGCATGCCCAGCTCCTTGGCCCGTTTGACCAGCTCCTTGACACGGCAGGCGCCGTCGAGCAGCGAGTACTCGCTGTGCACGTGGAGATGGACGAATTCGGAGGTCATGGATGGGCCGGATTCTAGCATGGAGAGGGGCCCGAACTGCCGCACGATATACCTTTGGGGGTATCCTTCGGTAGCAGCCGAGGCTGGGCCCGCAGGCGGGCGCCGACCAGGGAGGACGCCGTGTCGATGTGCTGGGCACAGGCGGGAGTGTGTGGCGAAGAGACGTCCATCGAGTTCATCGACGGCGCGCTCTGAGAGCGGAGACTGCTACGCCGCCCACTCCTCGCACACGACCTCGGCCTGGGCGAGGACGAGCTGGGTGGCGTGCTCCGTCTTGTCGGGCGGGTAGCCGTACTTCTTCAGCAGACGCTTGACCATCACGCGCATCTTGGCGCGGGCGCTCTCACGCAGGTTCCAGTCGATGGTGGCGTTGCGGCGCACCGTCACCACCAGCTCCTGCGCGATGGCTTTGAGCGTGTCGTCGCCGAGCACCGCGACCGCGCTGTCGTTGGTCTCGAGCGCGTCGTAGAAGGCGACCTCGTCCTCGGTGAGGCCAAGCTGCTCGCCGCGGTCCTTGGCCTCGCGGATCTCCTTGGCCAGCTTGATGAGCTGCTCGATGACCTGAGCCGAGGTGATGGCGCGGTTCTGGTACTGGACCACCGCGTGCTGCAGCATCTCCGAGAAGCGCCGCGATTCGACCAGGTTGCGGCGAAAGCGCACCGTCACCTCGTCGCGCAAGAGCTTCTCCAGCAATTCGACGGCGAGGTTGCGGCGTGGCAGGTCGCGTACCTCGGCCAGGAACTTGTCGTCGAGCACGGAGATGTCCGGGTGCTCCAGGCCGGCGACCTTGAAGACGTCGACCACCTCGTCGGTCGAGACGGCCTTGGAGACGATCTGCCGCACCGCCAGGTCCAGCTCCTCGTCGGAGGCGCCGCGCCCGACCTCGGTCTTCATGAGCGCGGCGCGCACGGTCTGGAAGTAGGCGACCTCGTCGCGGATGCGGATGGCATCCTCATGCGGAACGGCCAGCGAGAACGCCTTGCCGAGCGCGCTCACGGCCTCGACGAAACGGCGCTTGCCGTCCTCGAGGCCGAGCACGAACTCCTCACCGGCGCCGATGAGCTGCAGTTTCTGCTCGTGGCTGCCGCGCAGCCACACGTCGAGGTAGTCGAAGCCGTGGAGCATGTCGTGCACGACCTCGAACTTCTCGAGCATGATCGCCACGGCCTGCGCCTGGTCGATGACCGGGTCGCCCTGGCCACCGCCATCCGTGTAGTCCATCAGCGCCTGCTTGAGCTGGAAGGCGATGCCCAGGTAGTCGACCACCACGCCGCCCTGCTTGTCGCGGAACACGCGGTTCACGCGGGCGATGGCCTGCATGAGCCCGTGGCCGCGCATGGGCTTGTCGACGTACATGGTGGCGAGACTCGGGGCGTCGAAGCCGGTCAGCCACATGTCGCGCACGATGACCAGGCGGAAGGCGTCGTCGGGGTCCTTGAAGCGCCGCGCCAGAGCCTCGCGGCGCGGCTTGTTGCGGATGTGCTGCTGCCACTCGACGGGGTCGGATGACGAGCCGGTCATGACGACCTTGACGGCGCCGACCTCGTCGTCGGCGTCGGCGCCGAGCTGCGCCCCGTGCCACTGCGGCCGCAGCTTCACGATCTCGGCGTACAGGTCGACGCAGATACGGCGGCTCATGCAGACGACCATGCCCTTCATCGGCGTCACCGGGTCGGCGGCCTGGCGCGCCTCGAAGTGGTCGACGAGGTCCTTGGCCACCAGCTCGAGGCGCCGCTCGGTGCCGACCATCGCCTCGATGCGCGCCCACTTGCTCTTGAGCTTCTCGCGGCGCTGGTCCTCCGCCGCCTCGGTGACCTCGTCGAACTCGGCGTCGACCACCGGCTTCTGCTCCTCGGGCAGATCGATCTTGGCGAGGCGGCCCTCGTAGTAGATGGGCACGGTGGCGCCGTCCTCGACCGCGCGCTGGATGTCGTAGATGTCGATGTAGTCGCCGAAGACGGCGCGCGTGTTCTTGTCGGTCAGTTCGATCGGCGTGCCGGTGAAGCCGATGAACGAGGCGTTCGGCAGCGCGTCGCGCAGGTGGCGGGCGAAGCCGTCGATGAAGTCGTACTGGCTGCGGTGCGCCTCGTCGGCGATGACCACGATGTTGGCGCGGTCGCTCAGCAGCGGGTGCGCCTCGCCGCGCTCGTCGGGCATGAACTTCTGGATGGTGGTGAAGACGACGCCGCCGGAGGCGACCTGGAGCTTCGCCCGCAGGTCGTCGCGACTCTCGGCCTGCACCGGCTTCTGCCGCAGCAGCTCGTGGCAGTCGCGCGAAGGTGCCGAACAGCTGGTCGTCGAGGTCGTTGCGGTCGGTGAGCACGACGAGCGTCGGGTTCTGCATCTCGGGGCGGCGGACGAGCTTGCCGGCGTAGAACGCCATGGAGAGGCTCTTGCCGCTGCCCTGGGTGTGCCAGACCACGCCGACGCGATGGTCCCCGGTGACGGCTTCGACGGTGGCCTCGACCGCCTTGTTCACGGCCCAGTACTGGTGGTAGGCGGCCATCTTCTTGGCCACGTCTGCCCCGTCGACCTCGAAGACGTTGAAGTAGCGGACGAGGTCGAGGAAGCGGCGCTTCTCGAACATGCCGCGCACCAGCGTCGGCAACTCGGGCGCGCCCTTGGCGGCGATCGACGCGCCGTCAACGGTGCGCCACGGCATGAACCGCTCCCACGGAGCGGTCAGCGTGCCGTGGCGCGCGGCCAGCCCGTCGCTCGCCACGAGCAGCTCGTTGCAGGTGAAGAGGCTCGGGACGGCGTGCTTGTAGGTCTGCAGCTGACTGGTACGCCTTCTTGGTCGTGGCGTTCACGTCGGCGGGGTTCTTCAGCTCGATCACGCGAGCGGCAGGCCGTTGACGAAGACGACGACGTCGGGCCGCTTGTTGACCCTGTCCTCGACCACCGTGAACTGGTTGACGGCCAGCCAGTCGTTGGCGTCGACGTCGTCGAAGTCGACGAGCCAGGCCTGATCGCCGGCGATGGAGTGCCGTCCGGCCGCGCGTACTCGACGTCGATGCCGTCGACGAGCAGGCGGTGGAAGCGGTGGTTGTTCTCGACCAGGCTCGGCGCGTCCGGCAACGAGCACCTTGCTTCATCGCGTCGTCGAGCGCGGCCGCAGGCAGCGTCGGGTTGATGCGCTCGAGCGCGGCACGGAGGCGCCGAGTGAGGACGACTTCGGTGAAGTCGTCCCGCTCGGCGCCCAGCTTCTCCGGCTCCACGTCCGGGCCGTACACGATCTCGTAGTCGAGTTCATCGAGCCAGCCGAGGAGAGCCTCCTCGACCGTCGACTCCGCGACCTTCGCCTTCAAACGGGCCTCCTCACGGCACGTTGCGCTCCCTGCGGTCTCTTGCCGCGTCGAGCAAGGGCGCGCCGAGGTTCGCCTGTAACGCGACCCTAAGCTCGTCGAGGGCAGTCTCGAACGGCGGCAACGGACGCACCAGGTTGGCGAGACTCGTGCCCCACTGCCGGCCCGCTCCCTCGACGACTGCCTTGGGGAAGAAGTCGTCGACTGTGCGGGCCTCCACTCCCCGTGTTGCGCACTTCGCCGGCAGGATGCCGCCCACCTTCGTGAAATCGACACGCACCTCAGACCCGACGCAGAGCCTCCACAAATCGTAGTAGTCGCGCGCGCAGTCGCGAAGCCAACGGCCCTCGTCGAGGCGCCGCTGCGCCTGTAGGGTGGTCCGCAGCTTCTCGGCGACGATCTCCTCCACGGCATAGCAGCTCAGCGTGGCCGCGAGCCTCTCGTCGTACACATGAATGAGCTCGCGGGGTTGCGCCGGAAGAAGCAGAGGCTCGTCGACCGTCACCTCGACCTTGACGCTGCACAGCGGCTCACGATGCCACGGGAACCGGACCGCGATTCGGAAGGCTTCCTGGTCACCTTCGTGCGCCTGCCGCTCGACGCGGCGCGACGCCGCGACGCCGAACGGGCCGTGCTCACCCATGGATCGCTCGGCCCCGGCGGCAACGGCGGCGATCTCGGCCTCGAGGTCATCTCCTCTCGGACCACCGACAGCCGTGAAGTCGAGATCGACCGAGAATCTGTAATCGCCGAAGTAGGCCTTCTTGAGCGCGGTGCCGCCCTTGAAGACGAGCGCGCCGACAAGTTGGAACGGCCGTAGATGGCGGCCAAGACATGACCGAGCGCGTAGTCGCGCTCGACCAACTCGATGGGGGCTTGCAGTCGTGCGGCCTCGGCACGGAGCCTCCCGCGCAGCGGCGGCAGCGGGTCGATCACGACCCTTCCCCGCCGCCCACGTTCACGATGAGCTTCCAGCGGCGGTCGCGTGCTCCGCGCCGCGGCCGCCCGGGCTCGAGCACGCCGTACGAGTTCGACGCCGCTCTCAGGAGCGGCAGCAGAACGGTCGTCTCCACGCCAGCCTGCTCGAGGCTCCATCCCAGACGCTTGATGAGGGTCTGCGAGCCGTACCTCAGCGCATAGTCGATGAGCTTGTCGACATCGAGCGTGGGCAGGGCGCGGTCCAGCACCCCGAGTCCCTCGCTGATGCCGCCGAAGCGACCCGGCATCGCAAACGCATCGAGAACGGTGCGTTCCCGATCGGTGATGAGAAAGGAGAACCGCTCATCCGCCCAAATCCGCTCGATACCGATGTCGTAGCGCGACTTAGTCAGTGTCACGAACCGGCATTCGATGCCGCCGACATGCCAGGCGTGCTTGTGCCGGGACTCGCTAGGCGCACGCATGCTCGGCGTGACGACCTTGCGAGGTGTGATGGCCGTGATGGCGATCGGCACCTGGTCGGTGAAGTCGTGATGGGCAAGTGCGGACCAGAGCGCGATCGCCGAGGGCTGGACAAGAGCCGTGGCCAGGACGAACGGCGGAACGTCGACACCCCCGGGCAGTTGCCCGGTACCGGCATAGAGGCCCCGTCTAAGTCGGAGGATCCATCCCGCGTCTACGAGCCTGGTCAGAAGCATCCCGACTCCGGACTCCGGTATCCGCAACCCGGCCGCGACGCGCCGTGCCTCCTGCGTCGTGAAGACAAGGCGACCTTGCTCAACCAGCTCTGACGCCAGCGCCACTCCGGCAGCGAGGTAGTAGCTCTTTCGCTCTTGGTCGGGAGACTCCATGTGAGCGAGTTTACTGCAAAACTAACGCGAGGAGTTATTTTTGCAGCACGATGTCATCACACTGGCTCACGATGACAACGGCCCGCCCCAGAGGTCCTTGGCCCCGTTCTTGTTGTGGCGGAGCAGCCGCTTGAGGACGTTGGCGCCCTCGCCGATGTAGGCCAGCGCCCGCGACGGGTCGTCAGGGTCGGGTCGGACGAGCAGGCAGACGCCGGTGCGCCGGACCTCCTCCCTCTTGCTGAGCTGGTCGAGCTGGGAGCGCCCCGCGACCAGCACCTTGCCGGTCCAGTTGCTGATCTCGGCGAGGAGGATGCCGGTGGGCTCGCCGTCGGCGAGGAAGATGCGGATGGTCTTGCCGGTCACGATCACCTCGCAGTTATGAGGAGGTCTCACAAGTTATGAGACAGCCGTGAGGCCCCCTCATATCGCCAACCTTGGTCCCGGCAAGTACCTGGTGCCTTTGCGCTCGCCCTCACGACGGAGCCATTCGTGCTCGCGCCAATCACTAAGCAGATCCGTCGCCCGCTCCCTGGTAACGCCGAGCGCCTCCCTTACGTCGGCGTTCTTGATGAATCCTCGTTCACGGAGCAACGCCAGGAGCGGTGCGAGCTCCTCGGGAACAGCCGGAGGAACCGCCGCCTCAAGGACTCGATAGACACGGCCGCCCTTCCTCTCGCTGACCGCGAGACCCCTTCGAATCAAGTTCTTGATGTTCTGAGACGCGCCGTAGATGTCCGTGCCGGCGAGCTTCTGGTACTCACGACTTGTGAACGTGCCGCCGTGACTGTGCCCCCAGGCGAGTAGACGCCGCTGGTCTCTCGACAGACCTAGTCCGTCGTACTGACTCAGCCACTGGAGCGTCTCCGCGTCGTACACCACCTCGTTACGGAGCACCACGTGTAGCCGTGACGAGCCGTCGAGGTCGATCTCGGGAGGATTGCACCCGGCCTTCTCCATCTCGTCGAACATGCGCGGGATGCCTTCTCCCAGCTCGCGCATGTGCCCGAGGTCGGTCAGCACTCGCACAATGAGCGGATTGCGGGCGGCATGGATGGGACGCCCGGCCTTGAGCTCATCGATGGTCACCGGAGCAGGTGGCACGCCGGGGCTGATGACCTCAAGGCGGTCGTCGTACTTGTGCAGGTCGACGGCGGTGCCGGCGAAGCCGTAGTCACGATGCGCGACCGCGTTCACCACCGCCTCCTGCCACGCGAAGGTGGGGTACTCGAGCGTCTCCGCGAAGAAAAGGTCATGCAGCCGCTGGCGAGCTTTCACATGAGGCTGCACCGCGGCCACGGCCCTGTCGATGAGGAGCGCGAGCGGCCCGCCGATGCGCTCGCGGCCGATGACGTTGAGCCGCTCACCTGTCCCCCGCGCCGTCCCCTCGAAGCGGACGAAGTCGATGTCGCAGCGGGGATGCCAGCGAGAAGGTTCACTCCCAAAGAGGAGCAGGCAGGCGAGGTTGGGCGTCGCACGATCACCCCGAGACTCGACGAGGCCGTAGGCGGCGAGGGCAGTCTGCGCAGACGATGCAGGCCGCAGCCTGTCCCGAAGTACCTCGACGAGGTCTAGGTCGACGTCAGACAGCGAGGCTCCCGGCGGGAACTGCCGCTCAACGAGCCCTTGCGCCTTGGTCGCCTTGAGAGCAGCGACGTCGGACTGCGAGAACGGCATGTTGCGGTCATGGACGCGCAGAAGGGTCCGTCCATCCGCCAGGTCGTGAACCAAGGGACTCCACTCCACCGAGAAGTGGAGCAGCAGAAGACCACGGTGCTCCACCTCCTCGCAGCGATAGTCGACAGGCGGGATACATCGAGCGCGGGCGGCGTCCTCGATGAGCGCGAGCTTGTCCTCGGGCTGGTCGACGCCGGTGACCTCGCCGTCATCCTCGATACCGACAACGAGCTCGCCACCGTCCGCGTTCGCCATTGCAGAAAGCGTCTCGGCAACGTCGGCAGCGACGGCCGCCGCCTTCCGCCGGCGGACCGTAGAGCCGGACCGCTCCCATGCACTCTTACGCTCGAAGAGCTGGCCCTCCGGCTGCGTGGTCAAGCTGCCCATTACCTGGGTATCCATGACCGCCTCATGCGTTCATCGTGGTGGTAGCGCTCGCGCAGTCAAGCGCAGGTGGGGTGACGTTGATCACAGTGCGCTCCCAGAAGTCCTTGGCCTCGTTCTTGTTGTGGCGGAGCAGCCGCTTGAGGACGTTGTCACCCTCGCCGATGTAGGCCAGCGCCCGCGACGGGTCGTCCGGGTCCGGTCCGACGAGCAGGTAGACACCGGTGCGCCGGACCTCCTCCCTCTTGCTGAGCTGGTCGGACTGCGAGCGCGGCGAGACCAGCACCTTGCCGGTCCAGTTGCTGATCTCGGCGAGGAGGATGCCGGCGGGCTCGCCGTCGGCGAGGAAGATGCGGCTGGTCTTGCCGGCGCTGGGCACTGCTAGCTCACCCTCGAGGCTTTGGCCGCCTTCTGTCGGGTCTTCAGTTGCGCGACGAAGCCTCGAAGCTCATCAATCTCCCTCTTCAGGTCGTCTGGACTCGCTGGGGGCCTCGAGGCACCCGCGGCCTCGTCGTGGGCGGGGGTCATGCCTGAAAGGCGATCGCGAGCGGCCATGATCGTGGCAAAATCTGGGTCGGCAAAGACCACCTTCTCCAGCCGCTCAACCTTCACGCTGTTCTGGTAGCGCGTCACAACTCGGTTGAACACGCGCTCTTCGATCGCGCGCTCCCAAGTGCTGCGCAGCCGGTCAACCAGGTTTCCGACGCCTGAGACATAGGCTCTGCTTTCGCCTTCCTCCTCATACATCCTGGACAACCCGGCTCGCTCCTGATCTGCCCACTGCAAACGCTGTTCGACGGTCATCGTCTGCCACGGTTGACCCCCATCAGCAATGCCTGTCGCGCCAGCCGATCGGCGCAAGCCCTGAACCGAAATGGTCACGCCCTTGCTCTCGGCGTGGCTTTGCAGTTCAGCCATGAAGAAGATGTCGTGTGTCAGCACGATGACTTGACGGCACTGGGCTTCCTCTGCAAGTCGCTCGGCGACACGAGCACGATAGCGATGATCAAGCGACGAAACGGGATCATCGAAGACTATTGGGAAGTTGGATCCCTGCAGGCCACACTCCGCCAGCATCGCGGCGACGGCCACCGCTCGATGCTCGCCCTCGCTGAGAACCTTGGAGAGGTTCTTGACCTGCTGAACAGCGGCGGACAGCGAAAGACGATGGAGTCGCCTCCCGCTGGATCCTCTCTCGGTCACGTCGACTGGAACGTTGGTAACGCCCAACGCCCCAAGCTCGACTCCGAGACGCGCCCTCAGCGCCTCAGTCACAGCCGCTTTCTGAAGTTCCCCGCCCTTGCGGGTGATGGTAGTTGTGTCCATGGACGCGATGCACTTCTCGGTATCGCGCACCTTCCGCTTTCCCCCGATTGCGGCAGCGACTGCCCCAATCTTCATAGACAAGGCCTGCCGCGATTCCAGCTCACCCAGCCGTGCCGCAACACGAGTCTGCTCTACAGGATCGGCTGACTTCTCCGCATCCTCAGCCTCGCGCTCAAGCGTCTTGGCAAGTGCGGCAAGCGACTTGATCGCCGTCACTTCCGGAGCCACAACAGAATCCCACTCGCCGGACGCTGTTGCACCAACACAGGCGTCTCGGGTCTTCCGCATGGAACCGCACTCGGATTGGACGGCATCTGCAATCGTTTCGCTTCGCTTGCGCAACTCCGCGAGCAGCGTCGCATCAGCGTCTTCAGGGTACGTGGCAACCTTCGAGAGCGCCTCAGCCGCAGTGTCGAGAAGCTCGCGGTTCTCTCGCTTAAGCCTCGCGGTCTCGTCAATCATGTAGGCCTTGAAACGACGCATCCGATCGTCAGCAGGAGGCAGGAGGGGCTGTTGACACAGCACACAGACTGAGTTGGGTTCGGTGACTGGGAAGGGCACATCGGGGTAGGCCAGCTCTTCCGAGTACTTCTTCGCGGCCTCGTACATCAGTCGCCACGTGTCTGACCCCACTCCGCCCAACGGTTCGCGGTCAAAGGCGTCGCCTGATGCCTGCCTGGACGCCCGCGAAGAGGCCTCGGCAGCCTCACTCAGACGCCGCAATCTCGAAATCGATTCTGCTGAGACGGCGTCTGCCAGAGCTTGCATCTTGGATGCCAGGACTACCAAGCGCGCCGCGAGGGATCGGGCCGTCTCGGCTCGTAGGACGGGATCCAAGCGCCTGGTCTCTCGGAGTCGTTCAATCTCCTGGAGTTCGGGTTCAGTCAGATGCGACAGAACCGCCGCATCAATCGGGCAACACTCTGCGGTCAGTGCGGCCAGCAGACGAGCAGCTGCCGTGTCTCCCTCCATGGCCGGAGGCTGGGATTCCTTCACGCGCAGGGCCAGTTCGGCGGCCAATCGCTCCTTCAATCGACTGCACACCAGCGCCAGCCGCGCAAACGCGTCCGTACCATAGGGAACGAACCGCACTTCATCTTCCTCATCGAGAAACACGCGGCTGGTCTTGGAGTCGAAGATCGCGACGCGGGAAAGGATGTCGGGCGGAGCGGCATCGTCTCGCCAAACCTCGGTGACCTCGTCGTCACCAACCCTCAGGTCGAACTGAGCTTGCGCCGGCCCTCTGCCTCCGGTCAGGACATTCGGCAGAATCTCCTCAGCGTCTCGGGCACGACAGGCTTTCTTCAAGACGCGAGAGTAGCCTGACTTGCCTGCAGCATTCTCGCCGTACACGAGCGTCAGGCCTTCGGGTGCAAACTCCAGCACTTGATCCGAGGCCAGAGCGTTGACGTTCGCGACATCGTGAATGGAAAGGAGAACGACGGAATCGGGAGTCTGCATCTCAATCGGGAGATGTTCTGCCGCAAGGGGAACCGCGGAGACCGCTTGTGATGGTTCGATCCCGTACTCTGCTTTCGCAAGAACGAGAACCTCGTCCTCATCCGCTTGCGAAAGCTCGGCAGTCGTCACAACTCGACGAAGTGCGTCGCGCTGCCACATGGGCAGCGTCGAAGACCAGCTGAGTATCTCCTGGACCACATTCACTTGCCCTCCCCCGCCGACCCCACCTCTGCCACCCTACTCAGCTCGCCTTGCTGGCCAGACCGCCAGTCAATTCCCGGGCCGCAGGCGACTTGCGAGCCAATCTCGGCCAGCCAGCCAAGGGCGGCCTCTTCCACAATGGACTCGCTGACACCAGAGACGATCATTCTGCTGCGTTCTCTAGGAGGCATTCGGCATCCTTGATGTGTAGCTCACCGGAGATGAGCCTAGGGAGGAAGGAATCACGCAGAGCAGCAAGCTTGCGGGATGTCTGAACCAAGCTCTGCATCCTGGTGAACGCGGCTGAAGCAAACGTGTCGAACGCCCCCACAACACGCTGCGCAGGTAGGCAGACCGGGATTGCCGCTAGTGTGCCCAGATAGATTCCGGGTTGACCTGTGGGGTTCAAACGGGATTCCACATCAGCCCGAAACCCGGCAGAATCCAGCAGGCAGTACAGAAACGAGCTCGAGAGCTCTGGACAAGGGCGGAGAACGGCAATGCTTCGCTGAAGAGAGAAAGGCAGGTCGTAGGGGGCAACAATGGCAACGTTTCCGACTGTACCAACTATGGTGAGAAGCACATCACCCGCTTGGATGCTCCACTTGCGATGCATCGCGGCGTAATCACCCTCGGAGATATGTGTGCACTTTGCGAAGTCGACGCTGAAGTGCTTGACATCGGTCGCACCCGCAATGAACGGGATTCCATCTAGTACTCGCTGAGGAGGGTTGTGGCTGCCGTCCTTGAGGAGCGAGAGGCACTGCCCGAGGCCACACACCTCCCACCCTTCCGGAATCTCGCCAATCCTGGAATCCATCAAGCGGTCGGGGAACAGAGCGGCGAGGGAGGGCGGTAGCCCGAGCTCGCCGCCCGTCTTGCCCTCCATCTTCTTGCGCACGGGGTCGAAGTCGACGAACCACGACTTGAAGATGGCACGTGCAATCGACTCGAGGGTGCCGTTCATCTGGCGGTTGAGCTCAATCTTGTTCTGGAGGCCATCAAGTGTGGCCGCAACTCGCTGCTGCGTGATGAGGGGCGGCAGGCGGAAACGAAATGCCTCGATTCGCGACGGCGAGGTGTGCAGAATCTTCGAGCCCGAAGCCGTCGTGGCAAGCTCGCGGTTGAACACGGGCGACAAGAACAGCCAATACAGGTAGCGGGAGTCGACAGCGTCCGGTCGGATGTTGACGACACGCCCGATTCGCTGATTGTGGAGGTAGACGCGCCCGTCATCGGGGACCTTGGCCGGGATGCCGAGAATCTCGCCCCCGGCTGTCTGGCAAGTCATGACCAGAAGAGTCTCGCCAGGTGTCAGTTCGTACTCGGACGGATACTCGCCCCGGTACTCCTTGACCCTAGTGCTGTCGAATCGGAAGCCGCCCGTGTACTCGAAGTTCCCGATGTTGACGACTATGGGCCGCCCGGCGAGCTGTTCCGAGAAGTACTGGCTCTTGAATGGCCAGCCGTGCTTGATGGTCACCAAATCGCCGAGCTGGACCTCGGGCCAGTCGCTAGAGCTCATACCCCAGGGCCCCCAGGTTCGCCTTGATCTGCTCCTCCAGCCGCCGCCCCTCCGCGAACTGCTCCGCCAGCTCTGCAGTCAGGCGCTTCATCTTCTCGTCAAACGGCTCGTCGTCATCGTCACTGGCGGCGGCTCCGACGTAGCGGCCGGGGGTGAGCACGTAGCCGTGCTCGGCGATCTGCTCGGTGGTAGTGCTCGCGCAGAAGCCGGGCACGTCGGCGTAGTCGGACGTGCCTGACTCGCCGCGCCAGGCGTGGTAGGCGCCGGCGATGCGCGCGATGTCGTCGTCGGTCAACTCCTTGTGCGTGCGGTCGACCATGACGCCCATCTGGCGCGCATCGATGAAGAGGGTCTCGCGGCGGCGGTCGCGGCAGACGCCGCCGCTTCCTGGACCGTCGCTCTTGTCGCGCGCCAGGAACCACAGGCACACGGGGATCTGCGTCGTGTAGAAGAGCTGGCCCGGCAGGGCGATCATGCAGTCGACGAGGTCGGCCTCGACGAGCTGCTTGCGGATCTGCCCCTCGCCGCTCTGCTGCGAGCTCATCGAGCCGTTGGCGAGCACGAAGCCGGCCACGCCCTGCGGCGCCAGGTGATGGACCATGTGCTGCACCCAGGCGAAGTTGGCGTTGCCCACCGGCGGCGCGCCGTACTTCCAGCGCACGTCGTCGCGCAGGCGGTCGCCGCCCCAGTCGCTGACGTTGAACGGCGGGTTGGCGAGGATGAAGTCGGCCTTGAGGTCCTTGTGCTGGTCGGCGTGGAAGCTGTCGGCGTGGTGCGGCCCCAGGTCGCCTTCGAGCCCGCGGATGGCGAGGTTCATCTTGGCCAGGCGCCAGGTGGTGGGGTTGCTCTCCTGCCCGTAGATGGCGATGTCGCCCTTGCGGCCGCCGTGCTCCTCGACGAAGCGCTCGCTCTGCACGAACATGCCGCCCGAGCCGCAGCAGGGGTCGTAGACGCGGCCCTTGAACGGCTCGAGCATCTCGACCAGCAGCTTGACCACGCAGCGCGCCGTGTAGAACTCGCCGCCGCCCTTGCCCTCGGCGCTGGCGAAGCGGCCGAGGAAGTACTCGTAGACGCGGCCGAGCAGGTCCTTGGAGCGGCTCTCGGCGTCGCCCATCGCGATGGTGCCGATGAGGTCGATGAGCTCGCCGAGCTGCGTCTTGTCGATGTCCGGGCGAGCGTAGTCCTTGCTGAGCACCCCTTTGAGGCTCGGGTTCTCGCGCTCGATCGCCACCATGGCGTCGTCGATGAGCTTACCGATCTCCGGCTGCTTGGCGTTCGCCTGCAGGTACTCCCAGCGCGCCTCGCGCGGCACCCAGAAGACGTTCTCGGCGAGGTACTCGTCGCGGTCCTCGGGGTCGACGCCGGACTCGCCGGGGCCGCCGGCCGCGAGGCTCCTGGCGGCCTCCTCTTCGGCCTCCGCGACCAGCGCCGAGTGCTTCTCCTCGAAGGCATCCGAGATGTACTTGAGGAAGATGAGGCCGAGCGCCACGTGCTTGTACTCGGCCGGGTCCATGTGGCCGCGCATCTTGTCGGCCGCCGCCCAGAGCTGCGCCTCGAAGCCGAGGGGCTCCTTGCCGTTGGCCTTCTTCGCGCGCTCCGCGGCCACTGCCCCCTCCTCAGGTCGGCGCCACCCTCCGCCAAGACGAGCCATGGCGCGCTCGCCCTACGTCGATTGTATCGGCACCGAGGGACGGACGCTGGTCGCGAGTCTGCAGTAGGATGTCGCAATCGAGACGAGGGAGGTTCTGTGGAAGGCGCCCAAGGCGACGTCGTTGTGCTCAAGGTCACGCTCGACGACGTCGATCCACCGGTCTGGCGGAGACTGGAGATCCCGGCTGACTATCGTTTCAATCGTGTCCATGAAGTGCTCAACGCGGCGATGGGCTGGCTCGACCTGCACTTGCATGAGTTCGACGTGGCCGGGAAGCGGTACGGCATGCAGGACGTCGGCATGTCGACGGACGCCGACGCCACGCTGCCCGAAGAGGACCTGGTGCTCGGTGACGTCGCCCGTGCCGGTGAGCGGCGCCTTGCCTACTGGTACGACTTCGGCGACGACTGGTGGCACACCGTGGAGATCGAGGACATCGGCCCGGCGCAGAAGAACGTCTTCTACCCGCGCTGCACGGCCGGCGCCGGCGCGTGCCCACCGGAGGACTGCGGTGGGCCTCCCGGATTCGAGGAGTTCAAACGGGTCATGTCCGATCCGCGCGCCCCGGAGCACGCGGAGCTCAAGGCCTGGTACAGCGACGACTTCGACCCTGAGTCCTTCAGCGTGGAGACGACGTCCGAACTGCTTCGGACGGTGGCGACAGGCGAGCTGCCCCGCGAGCCACGTTGAAGCGACGGTTGGTGCGGGCGCGGGCGCGACACTGCGTGCTCGCCGCCTCCGGCGCCTGATAGACTCCCCCGGGTGCCCTCCCGGTGCCCCCCGTTCGAGCCAGCGACCGAAAGCGCACGCCATGAGTCAGCCCAGCCAGCCGTCCGGCCTCTCCCCCTCCTCGCCCGCGGCCGCCGCGCCCCATTCCCCGGCCTCCCTTGTCTACAGCGGCACCGGCGACTACATCGCCGCCCCCGAGCTCATGCAGACGGTCAACGTCGCCGTCCAGCTCAGCCGTCCGCTGCTCATCAAGGGCGAGCCGGGCACGGGCAAGACGATGCTCGCCCTGAGCATCGCGCAGGGTCTGCAAGTGCCGCTCATCACCTGGAGCATCAAGTCGACGACCAAGGCGCAGGACGGCCTCTACGTCTACGACACCGTCCAGCGCCTCTACGACGGCCAGTTCGGCGAAGGCGACGTGGCAGACATCGCGCGCTACATCAAGCTCGGCAAGCTCGGCGAGGCGTTCGCCAGCCCCGAGCGCGTCGTCCTCCTCATCGACGAGATCGACAAGGCCGACCTCGAGTTCCCCAACGACCTGCTCTGGGAGCTCGACCGCATGGAGTTCTACATCCCGGAGACGCACGAGAACGTCGCCGCCGTGCACCGCCCCATCGTGCTCATCACGTCCAACGCCGAGAAGGAGCTGCCCGACGCCTTCCTGCGGCGCTGCGTCTTCCACTTCATCGAGTTCCCCGACGAGGAGATGATGGAGCGCATCGTGCGCGTGCACGTGCCCGACCTCGACCGGACCTTGCTCGACCTGGCGATCGAGGCCTTCTACTGGGTGCGCGACATCCCGGGGCTGCAGAAGAAGCCCTCGACCAGCGAGCTGATCGACTGGGTGCAGGTGCTGGCCGGCGGCGGCGTCGCTCCGGAGGAGATCCGCCGCCGCCTCCCCTTCATGGGCGTACTCCTCAAGAAGGACCACGACGTGGACCTGACGGTCAAGACGCTGGAGCGCAACCGCCGCTAGGCGACGACCGTGTTCACGCGCTTCTTCTTCCTGCTCCGCACCTACGGGGTGCCGGTCACCGTGACCGAGTGGCTGGCGCTCATGCATGCGCTCGCCCTGGGCCTCGCCGTCAACGACCTCGACCGCTTCTACAGCCTCGCGCGTTCCGTGCTCGTCAAGTCCGAGGCCTACTTCGACCAGTACGACCAGGCGTTCCTCGCCGCCTTCGGGGGCATCGAGACGCCGGCCGAGATCGCCGAGGAGGTCTGGGAGTGGCTCAACGACCCGCTCGCCTTCCCCGGGCTGACCGAGGAGGAGCGCCGCCGGCTCGTCGAGGCGCTCGGCGACGTCGACCTCGAGGCGCTCAAGCGCCTCTTCGAGGAGCGCCTCGCCGAGCAGACCGAGGCCCACCACGGCGGGAATCGCTGGGTCGGCACCGGCGGCACGTCGGCGTTCGGCCACGACGGCGTGCACCCGGGCGGCATCCGCGTCGGCGGTCAGAGTCGCAGCCGCACGGCGGTGAAGGTCGCCGCCGAGCGGCGCTATCGCGGCTACCGCACCGACGTCGAGGTCGGCACGCGCCAGTTCGAGCTCGCCCTGCGCCGGCTGCGCCAGCTCTCGTCACGCAACGAGAGCGTTCCCGACGAGCTGGACCTCGACGAGACCATCGAGGAGACGGCCGACAACGCCGGCCGCCTCAGTCTCGTCTGGCGCAAGAGCCGCAAGAACGCCGTCAAGGTCCTCCTGCTCATGGACGTCGGCGGCTCCATGGACCCGTACGCGTACATGTGCGGCAACCTCTTCACGGCCGCCAACCGTTCCTCGCACTTCAAAGACCTGCGCTTCTACTACTTCCACAACTGCGTCTACGACTGGCTCTACACCGACGCCCGCCTGACGAACCGGACCGCCGTCGCCACGAACCACGTGCTGCACGAACTGCCCGCCGACTACAAACTGCTCCTCGTCGGCGACGGCGCCATGGCGAACAGCGAGCTGCTCTCGCGCTACGGTATCATCTGGTGGGGCGACACGAACGAGGATCCGGGCATCGAGTGGCTCCGCCGCCTGCGCGACCACTTCGACCACTCCGTGTGGCTCAACACGATCCCTGCCGACGAATGGGACCGTGCCTACGGATCCACGACGATCCGCCTGATCCGCGAGGTCTTTCCCATGTTCGAGCTCACCGTCGACGGCCTCACGATGGCGATCAAGAAGCTCATGGTGCGGTACTGACCCAGACCGAGCGCGGGCAGGCCTCGCCGCCCGGTGGACGAATCCCACAAGTGGAGACCTTGAGGTCGGCGGTATCAGGGCCGATACGGGACTTGACGGGGACAACGATCCACGGAGAGCAGGACATGCCCGATGAGCCGGCAGAAGCACGTCCCACCAGACCCGAAGAGAGCGTCGGCCACCTGGAGGTAGCCGACGACACCGGCGGCGCATCCGTCGCCGCGACACTCGGGCTCCTCGCCGAGCGCCTGGCGCTTGCGCTCGACTGCTCGGAGTGCTGCATCTACGAGTACGTCGCCGAGCGCGATTCGGTGCTGCCCAAGGCGCTCTGGAGCCACAAGATGACCGACGACGACCGCGCCTGGGTCGGCGTCGAGAACCATCTCAACCGCCAGCCTCACGTTGCCCCCGTCTTCGCCGAGCATCGCCTGGTGGTCACGCAAGCCGACGTGGAGCAGGTCGATCCGGCCGACCGCGAGAGCATGGCGTACTGGGGCGAGAAGACGGCCCTCTACGCGCCCGTCCTGAACGGCGACGAGCTGCTGGGCGTCGTCGAGCTCGTCGAGCGGCGCGAGCGCCGCGAGTTCGGCGAGGGCGACCTGCGCCTCGTCAGAGGGCTCGCCGACGTGGCCGCCGTCGCCATCGTCAACGCGCGTCTCTACGATCGCCTCGAAGTGCAGGCGATCACGGACGGCCTCACCGGCCTCTACAACCACCAGTTCTTCTACGACCGCCTCAACGCCGAGATCGCTCGCTCGCGCCGCTACCGCCTGCAGCTCTCCTTGCTGATGCTCGACCTGGACGATTTCAAGCGGTTCAACGACGAGTTCGGCCACCAGGCCGGCGACCGCGTGCTCGCCGAGGTCGGCAGGATCATGCGCGAACAGCTGCGCAAGGACGTCGACATCCCCTGCCGTTACGGCGGCGAGGAGTTCGCCGTCATCCTGCCGCATACCCCGGCGCTGGGCGCCAAGACGGTCGGCAAGCGGCTCACCGAGTTCGTCATCGCGATCGTCGGCACCGGCGGCAGGGTCGACCCGGCCTGGCTCACCGGCGAGCGCGTGCGGCGCACCATCGAGGAAGCGCCGTTCCCGGGCAGCGGACCACAGCAGACGACGCACGTCACCGTGAGCGTCGGCGCCGCCACCTATCCGGACCAGGCGGGCAACGTGAACACGCTGGTCGGCAACGCCGACAAGGCGCTGTACGTCGCCAAGCACAAGGGCAAGAACCGAGTCGAGCTCTTCAGCTAGCCGGATGCCGGCGCGCCCTCCCTCCCTGTAGGATTCGTTTGACATCCAAGGAGGAGAGATGGGAACGAGCGGCGGCACGGCGGACATCAAGGGCATCAGCACCGACATCGACCTTCTGCGCGCGCTCTGCGGGGCGCCCGGCCCGACCGGCTTCGAGGCGCCGGCCCAGGAGGTCCTCCGCCGGCGCCTCGGAGACAAGGTCGCGGCACAGGCCGACCCGCTCGGCAACCTCTGGGCCGACGTGCCGGCCGAAGGCTCTCCGCACGTCGTCGTCACGGGGCACAACGACCAGATCGGCCTGATCGTCACCTACGTCGACGAGCAGGGCTTCGTCTTCTTCGACAAGGTCGGCGGCGTCGACGCGCAACTTCTGCCAGGGCGTCACCTCGTCATCCACGGGCCGAAGGGGCCGGTGGACGCCGTCGTCGGGCGCAAGCCGACCCACATCATCCCCAAGGACGAGCAGGGCAAGGCGCCGGAGCTCCACGAGCAGTTCATGGACATCGGCGCGTCGTCGCGGGACGAGGCCCTCGCCCGCGTGCGCATCGGCGACGCGGTGACCTTCGAGGCGTCGTTCCTCGAGCTGAGCGGCGGGCGCTACGGCTCGCCCGCCTTCGACAACCGGGCGGGCGTCTACGTCGCCTTCCGCGCCCTCGAGCACTATAGGGCCGCGCCGGCGCAGGCCAAGCTCACCGCGCTGGCCACCGTGCACGAAGAGACCACCTTCATGGGCGCCAAGGCCATGGCCCGCCGTCTCGACGCCGACGTGATCATCGTCGTCGACGTCGACTTCGCCAGCGAGGACCCCTCGGTCGACGCCAAGAAGCTCGGCGGCGAGGTCAAGCTGGGCGGAGGCCCGGTCATCCACCGCGGCGCCGGCGGCAACCTGGCGATGACCGACTACGCCGTGAAGGTCGCCGCGGAGGAGGGCATCCCGGTCCAGGTCAAGGCGCTGCCGGGCAGGACGTCGACCGACGCCGAGGAGCTCATGTCGTCGGGGCGCGCGGCCACCCTGTCGTTCAGCATCCCCGTGCGTTACATGCACTCGCCGCTCGAGGTGATGCAGCCCGACGACGCCGAGGCGGGCGCGCTCCTCGCCGCCGCCATCACCCGACGGCTCGCCGCCGACTGGACGCCCGAGCTCTTCGTGCCGCGCGCCTGACCGCGCCCGCGCGAAAGCACGCTCGAGGCCGGCGGCGACGCCGCCGGCCTCAGTTCACCAAGAGAGGCGCGGCAGCTACCGCGCGCCGAACTCGTCGACGAGCAGTTGCCGCTCGGCGTCCGACAACCGGGCGTCGCCGTGGATGATCTTGTACTGGAACGGCGGCATCTCGCCGTCGCCGACGATCTCGCCGATCTCCGCGCCGATCGCGTCGGTCGCGATCGCCGCGCCTTCCGGCCGCTCGGAGAAGTTGAGGTTGTCGCGCCCCTGGTCGACGTCCCACTGTATGAGCCAGGACGAGGGCGCGACGTTCGTGTACCACGGCCAGACCGTCTCGTTGCTGTGACAGTCGTAGCAGGCTTTCCGCGCAATCGCCTCAGCCTCCGCCGACTGCCACTGGTACTCGTTGGTCACCGGCGGGTTCGTGTGGTCGCGCCCGTAGGGCACGAGCTGGATGAGGCCGAACCCCGCCACCAGGACGAGGATCACCCACAGGGTGATCTTGGCGCCTTTGCTCATCGGACTTCCTTTCCTTCGGGCGCGGACAAACGTATCGGGCACGTCGTCGATCTCCAGGCTGCGAAGCCTCCCAGCATGACGGTGACATCGTCGAGGCCGGCGGCGCGGAGCACGCTGGCGGCCGTCATCGAGCGCAGGCCGCCGCTGCACAGCACGCAGATACGGCCGCGTCGCGGGACCTCGTCGAGGCGACCGGGGAGCTCGCCGAGCGGGATACGCAGGGCGCCCTCGACGGCGCCGGCGCTCTCCACCTCGCCGGCCGAGCGGATGTCGAGCAGCGCGGGCCCTTCGCCGGCGTCCAGCCACCCGCACAGCTCGCCGGCGGTCACGGTCCCGACGCTGGCGCTGTCAAGACCCGCCGTGTGCCACGCCCACATGCCACCCGAGAGGAAGCCGGCGATGTCGTCGTATCCCAGGCGCACCAGGCGGCGCGCCGCTTCGTCGGGGTCGTCGCCGTCGATCACGAGCAGGATGGGCCGTTGGTAGTCGAGCATCCAGCCGGCCCACAGTGGCAGGCCGTCGAGCCACAACGACACCGACCCGGGGACGTGCGCCGCCGCGAAAGCGGTCTCCCAGCGCGTGTCCACGACGACCGCGTCCTGCGCCGCCGCGACGAACGCCTCCGGCGTGAGCGGCGGCGGCGCCGGCACGCCGTGCGGCAGAGGGGCGCCCTCGAGATTGAGCACCTCGACCCGGCGGAAGTAGGGCGGGCGGTCGCCGACGCCACCGGCGGCGTCGACGAAGGCGTCCCGGTCGGCGATCTGGAGCTTGGCGTTGCTGCGCCGCTCGATGCCGATCGTCGTCCACGCCCGCTGCGCGATCGCCTCTCCGCACACGGAGCCGGCTCCGTGGCCGGGCGCCACGATGACCTCGTCGCCGAGCGGTAGCAGCGTCCCGAACAGGCTCTCGTGCAGGAGCGCCGCCATCTCGCGGCTGCGCGCCGCGTCGACGAGGTCGGTGCGCCCGACTTCGTCGGCGAACAGGGTGTCGCCGGTGAAGACCACCCACGGCGACCCGTCGGTGTCGCGCAGCAGGTAACTGCGCCCGTTCGGCGTGTGCCCGGGGGTGTGCAGCGCCTCGAGGCGGTAGCGCCCGACTCCCCAGGTCTGGCCGGGCTCGGCGGACCGGCCGTACTTGTAGTCCAGCTGGCCGTCGGCGTGCCAGATGTCCGCTCCCGTGCGCGCGGCGAGCTCGGCGGACCCGACCACGTAGTCCTCGTTGCGATGGGTCTCGAAGATCGCCGTGACACGGCAGCCGTGACGCCGCGCCAGGTCGATGTAGACCTCGGCGTCGCGACGCGGGTCGACGACGACCGCCTCGCCGGAATCGCCGACGATGTAGGAGTAGTGGGCGAGTCCCGGAGACTCGACGCGTTCGAACAGCAAGGGAGCTCCTTTCGTGCGTTGCGGCCCAGTCTAGCCGCGCAGCGCACCATGGACGAAGGCGAGCTCGTCCGGGGCGACGCGACGCCAGTAGTCGGGGTCGTGGCAGCCCTTGACGCCGTCGGCGACGTCGCCCGCGACCGGCCGCCCGGTCTGCTCTTCGCAGCGGGCGGCGAAGTCGCGCGCCGCGTCGTGGAACACGTCGGCCTTGCCGCAGTCGACGCGCACCGCAGCGTCGGCAAGCTGGTCAATGCCGGCGAACACGTCGTTCTCGGCGAAGTCCTGGGCGTCGTCGAAGGCGTCGCCGACGCCGTCGTCGTACGAGCGCCAGAGCGCGGGGCTCGCCGCGACCACGGCGGCGAACATGTCCGGCCGCCGTTCGGCGGCGAGCAGTGCTCCGTAGCCGCCCATCGACCAGCCCATCACCGCGCGCCGCTCGCGCGACCCTCCGACCCCGTGGCGCTTCTCGTACCACGGGATGAACTCGTCGAGCAGCATCGCCATACGGTCCTCCCCGTCGGCACGCTCGTGCCAGTACGTGTCGCTGCCGTCGAGCGACACCAGCGCCAGCACCGGGATGCCGCCGCCGGGGGTCTTCACCGCCGCGTAGTCCGCCAGGTACATCGGGGCGTCCAACACCCAGTGCGGGTCCTGGCCGCGGCCCGGCAGGCAGTAACACACGGGGAACGCGAAGTCCGCACGAAGAAGGCTGATGGGTGGCGCCCACCGGCCGTATTCCACGTCCGCGTCGAGGAGCTTCGAGCGGAACGTGCCGTACGTCGGCTCGGCCAGGTCCGCCGGCTCCGGCTCCTCCGGCCCGCACGCTCCGGTCAGCTGGTTCCAGTACGAGCGCAGCGGCAGCGTGCGCTGGGCGACGACGCCGGCCACGGCGAGCCCGCCCAGCGCCACGCCGCCGCCGATCAGGAACTGCCGCCTGGTAAGGCCGCTGTCGTCCACCTCGACCCTCCGCCGCGTCACGCCCGCCTCGCCCACCTCGACCCTCCGCCGCGTCACGCCGAGGTCGTCCATCTCAGCGCCCCGCCATGTGCCCGTGCGCCGCGACCCACGCGTCCGCGAGCTGGCGCGCGAACTCGGGCTGCCACTTGACCCTGCCCCTGGTCACGAGGTGGTACACGTCGAGGAAGTCGGTGTCCTCGAGCTCCACTCTCTGCGCGACGTCGAGGTACGGCACGCCGTACTCCCCGGCGATGGCCGCCGCGCGCCGCCGGTAGCTCGGCACGACCCCGGCCCACTCGGGCCCGAGCACGTGCTCGTTCAGCGGCTGGTCGAAGAAGACGATGACGAAGCCGCGCTCGCGCGCCAGCGCGACGAGCTCCTCGAGGACGGCGAAGTTGTAGTCCGCGAACGCCGCGTACGTGGCGCGGTCGTCCGCCATGTCGCTGGTCGCCATCTCGTGCTTCTGTGCCGCGGTGCGCAGCGGGCCGTCGATGGTGTAGTGCTCTTCGTACTCGATCTCGGACAGCAGCGGGATGCTGTCGGCGCGGCGCTCGCGGACGTAGCCTTCGATGAAGCGCAGGAACCCCGGGAACACGAGGTCGACCGGGGCGGTCGTCACCGGCTCCGCCTCCAGCAGTCGGCGCACCCGGGTGCTGTGCAGGAAGAACGGCTCGCCGTTGAGGAGGCCCGCGTCGTCGCCGGGTCCGTTGGTGAAGCGCATCGGGGCGAGGCCGACGGCGATCAGCGCCTCGCCGTCGGGCAGGTTCTCGACCAGGGCCAGCGACTCGGCGAAGCTCTGCGAGTGGGCGGCCAGGCTGACGGCGCCGACGGTCTCTCCGGCCGCCTCGCTGACGTCGTAGCCGAGCGACTCCTCGCTCAGGAAGCACTCCATCGTGGCCGACCCCCCCACGAGGTACACCGTCGGGGTCGCGGGCGGCGACGCGCGCAGGTTGGCGAGCACGTAAGTGACGTGGCCGTTGTCGTCGTGGCGATGGCGCACGAACTGCCCCTCGGGTACCTTGGCGACGATGCCGGCGTCGACGAGCAGCTCCAGCCCGAGCAGGGTCAGCGCCGCCAGCGCTATGGCGGCCACGAGCACCAGCGGGCTCAAGCTGCGGAAGCCGCGCCGGAAGGAGGCGCGCCGGCCGGGCGCCGCGCCGCGCGCGGCGCCGCCCCCGGCGCGCCCTTCACTCATCCGATCAGGTTCACGAGCCATTCCAGCGGCCCCCAGACGCTGAGCGCCATGATCTTCAGGGCGTGACGTGGCGTCTCGGTACTGACGAAGGCGTAGCCGAGGGCGACGTACAGGAACGTCGCGGGGTAGCCCAGCCACTTCGTCCAGCGCTCATAGCCGGCCGCCGGCGCCTTGCCCGTCTTCTTGCGCGCCTTGCGGCGCGTCTTCTTGCGGCGCTCCCACCAGGCGACGACGACGAGCCCGGTGCCGTGCCAGAGGCCCCACAGCGTCCAGTTCAGGTTCACGTAGTGCCAGAGGCCCATGGTCAGCATGCTCGCGTACAGGCCCAGCCAAGGCTTGCGCGTCAGCCCGAACACCGGGAAGTAGACGTTGTTGCGGCACCAGCTCGAGAGCGAGATGTGCCAGCCGCGCCAGAACTCGCCCAGGTTCGCCTTCCAGAAGGGATAGTGGAAGTTCTCCATGATGCGGAACCCGAACAGGCGCGAGAAGCCGATCGCGAGGTCGGTGTAGGCAGAGAGGTCAAAGTAGGCGCGCACGAACACGATGATGACATACGCCAACGGCCACCACGGATTGGTCTCGCCGGCGTCGAAGAACGGCTTGTGCACCGTACTCGTGATGGTGCCGAAGAACGTGGCGATGAAGAAGTCGACGACGAAGACCTTCTTGAAGTAGCCGAGCGCGATGCGGCGCAGGCCCTCGTAGACGAGCCTGCGGTCGAACCCCTCGCTGCGGTTCCCGTAGAAACCTTGGTAGGTCTCGAGAGGGCCCGCCGGGAAGGTCGGCATCCACATGACGAAGGTGGCCAGACGCAGGAACGAGTTGTCGGTGATCACGCCGCGCATGTGGTCGAACACGTACTGGAGCAGACGGAAGGCGAAGTAGCTGATGCCGAGCGGCATGATCAGGTAGTTCACGATCGGGTCGCCGCGGCCCCAGACGGCGAGCGCGCCGCGCTGCCCGTACTTGCCGATCGCCAGGGTGACCACGGCGCTCGTCACCACGAGCAGCACCGCGCGCCCGCCGGACAGCTTCTTCGCCTTGTGCAGCTCGACGATCTGCCAGGCCACGGCGACCAGGCCCAGGGCGATGGCGGCAAAGATCGGGTGCAGCACGGCCAGCGCACCCACCGAGACGACGAGGGCGAAGAGCAGACGCCACTTGTCGCGGCGCAGCACCAGCCAGAAGATGGGCAGCGCCGCGAGGACGACCGGGATCAGGTACCAGGTGAAGTAGATCTTCACGGCGCCGAGGCCACCCCGAAACCGCTCGCATCACTCACCGCCGCGGTCACCTCGGGACCCGCCGGTAGGGACTGCGGGGAGCGGGCGCCGCCGGTGCCGAGCAGCCGCGAGAGCTCCTCGGCGAGGCGCGCCTCCCACAGCACGCGTCCCGGTTCCACCAGGTGGGAGAGGTCGTGGAAGTCGGCGTTCGTCAGCGGCAGCTCGTCGTTGAAGTCCAGGTACGGGACGCCGTACTCGGCGGCGAGCTCGCCGACGCGCGGCTGGTACAGCGCGTGCGCCTCGTCGAAATCGTCGCCGACGATCGCGCGGTTCCAGGGAAGCTCGAGCAGCACCACGTCGACGCCGCGCTCGCGCGCCCGCATGAGCAGCTCCTCGAGCATGGCCATGTTGTACTCGAGGTTCTTGCGAAAGATCGGCGCGCGCTTCTTGTTCCAGCGCTCGACCATGCGCTCCTTCTGGGCCACGGTGTGGATGGCCTTGAGGTTGTAGCGATGCTGGCCGTAGGTGCGCGTCGGCAGCGAGAACGAGAGCAGCTCGTCCTGGTGCTGCTGGGCGTAGCTCGTCAGGTAGGAGAAGATCCCCGGCAGGATCGTGTACGTGTACTTGTACTTGCCGGACTCGTCGTTGACGTACTCGCGCAGATAGGTGCTCTTGAGCAGGAACTCCCGCCCCTCGGCCTGCTTCTGGTTGTCGCCGCGCGACGGCGTGAAGCGGCCCGGATTGACGCCGACGACGACCGTCGCCGGCGTGTCGGGCACGTTGTCGACGACGGCGAGGCTCTGGGCGAAGTTCTGGTTCATCGAGCCCAGGTTGTAGACCTCGGTGTCCGGCCCGCCCCGGTCCTCGATCGCGCCCTCGAGGGTGTCGTTGCTGGTGATCGATTCTCGCACTGTAGAGCCGCCGAGCAGGTAGATGGTCGGCTCGTCCGGCGGGTCCTGCTTGTTGCGCCCGATGGTCCACGAGACGAAGGTGTAGTCGTCGCTCGACTTGCGCAGCCAGTACTTGAGCGCGACGTCGGACCAGGCGCCGCTGGTGAAGAAGAGCTCGAGGCCGAGCAGCGCCGGGAGGAGCAGGGCAAGGGCGACGACGAGGACGAGCGGGTTGTTGTTACGGAAGCCGCGCCTGAAGCTGCCGGCGCGGCGGCCGCGCCCCGCCGCGGGCGCCGTCCCGCGCGCGTGGCCGGGCGTCACCCCGCGCCCTCCTCGAGCAGGCGGCGCAGCTCGGCGCGCACGGCCTTGCCCGAGCCCGTGCGCGGGATGCGCTCTACGGCGACGATACGGCTCGGCAGCGAGGCCGAGGGCAGCACGTCGCGCAGCTCGCGCAGCACGCGGCTGCCGCGGAAGCCCTCGGGCTCGCGCGGTACGACGAAGGCGACCGGGACGTGCCCCAGGATCTCGTCCGGGGCCGCGATGACGGCGACGTCGTGGAAGCGTCCGAGCTCGAGCAGGGCCTCCTGCACGTGGACGACCGAGACCTTCTCGCCGCCGCGCTTGATGATGTCGTCCTTGCGCCCCGCGACCCAGACGTAGCCGTCCGCGTCGACGCGTCCGAAGTCGCCGGTGCGCAGCCCGTGCTCGGTGAGCGTGCGCGCCGTGATCTCGGGCTCGTCGAGGTACTCCTGCATCACGAGAGGACCGGTCACGTAGAGCTCGCCGGACCGGCCGGCCGGGACGGCCACCCCGCCGGCGTCGCGTGCCGTCACCTTCATCTCGCCGATCGGGCGACCCACCGAGCCCTCGCGCTCGTCCAGCTCTTCGGGCAAAAGCACGCAGAGACGACCCGACACCTCGGTGAGCCCGTACATGTTGTAGATGCCGATGCCGGGCAGCACGCGGCGCGCCTTCTCGATGACGTGCAGCGGCAGATGGTCGCCCGAACTCACCCAGAAGCGGAAGTGGTGCGGGCGGGGTCCCTCCATCGGCTCGACCACGCGCACGAGGTGCGCCGGCGCGCCGCCGAAGCCGGTACAGCCGAGGGCCTCCATCTCGTCGAGCAGGCCCTCGCCGAAGTAGAAGCCGAGCTGCCCGGCGATGCCGCCGCCGTTGGCGAGCATCGTCAGGAAGTGACAGATGCCGCTGGTGAAGTACGGCGGCGTGTTGATGAAGATGCGGTCGTCGGCGGCCAGGCCGAGCGTCCGCGCCACGAGGCCGGGGTTCTCGGACGTGGCGCGCAGCGTCTGGCAGACGCCCTTGGGGACGCCGGTCGTGCCCGACGTGAACATGATCGTCGCCAGCTCGTCGGGCCGGACGGGCTCGAGGGCGTCGCCGGCCGCGACGACGGCGGCGAGTCCGGCCGGCCGCAGGCCGGCCACCGCGCCGTCGTCGTCGGACACGACGACGAGCCGCTCGGGTCCCTCGCAAGGACAGGCGTCGTCGTCGGGCACGAGCAGGGCGCGCGGCTGCGCCTTGGCGAGAAGCCAGTCGACGTCGCGCTGCGGCAGGCTGACGTTGAGCGGCACGACGACGGCACCTGCAAGCCAGGCGCCGATCATGCTCACGAAGAACTGGTCGTACTCCTCGAGAACGAGCGCGACGCGCTCGCCGCGGCGCACGCCGGCCGCGTTCAGGCCCGCGGCCACCGCCGCCGCGCGCGCGAGGAACGCGGCGTACGTGTAGCGGCGGCCGCGCGAGATCAGCAGCGTCGCCTCCGGCCGCGCCGTCGCCCACTCGCGCAGGCGCGCGAGCGCGTCGGTCATGAGCGGCGCCGCAGGCGTCATGGGATCAGGCGAGGTCATCGTCGGCGCGAAGCGGTCGGGCAGCCTCAGAAGCCGACGTAGCGGAACTCGGTCAGCTCGCCGCCGACGGCGATCGCGACCACCAGCGCCAGGAACAGGAGGAACCAGAGGAAGGTCTGCAGGCCCAGCCCCAGACCGTAGAAGAACTTGCTGGTCCGCGGCGCCGGGGCGTCGCTCGCCGCGCCGGCGCGCGCTTCGCCACCGGCGGTCGCGCCACCGTCGTGCATGTCGCGGTCAGGCATCGCCCGCCTTCTTGCGCGCGATGTAGGCGAGCATGTGGTTCACCGTGTCGAGGTTCTCGAAGACGATGTCCATCGGCTTCACGCGGATGCCGAAGGTCTCTTCGAGAAAGGCGATGAGACTGGTGAGGTTCATCGAATCGAGCAACTGGTCGCGGAACAGCGAGGTGTCGGCGTCGACGGTCACGTCGTCGTCGAGGTCGGCCTCTTCTTCGATGAACTCGAGGATGGTCTCGGCATCGGTCATCTCACATCTCCTGTGGTCGGCGCGGTGATCCAGACCGGCTCCCTGCGCCCGCCGGCCGGATGCCGGCGGCGAGGGGTCTCTTTGCGCCGGTCGGGGCTAGGGCCGCGTCCCGGCCGAATAC
>CAVOMB010000028.1:0-18682 GCA_963696935.1 uncultured Thermoleophilia bacterium
GTCGTGACCCGACATTCCAACTCCCAGCAATACGTAACTGAGCCAAGAGACGAACAGAGAACACGACAAAAAAAAACGACGTATTGCTTCCGATGACGTTTCCACGATTTCGATCGCTCCGATTGTGCTTCTGCTCGGATCCCGGACCATCCTGCTGGACTTGAAGACGAGATGACGTTGCAGGTGCTGCACGCGCAGCACCGCGAACTCGGGATCGTGCTCTTGCGTCCCGAGTCTGCTGCGTGACTGCTGCCGCCTGCGCCGGAGAGTCGCGGCACGGCGCGGCCAACCGCCACGCGGCCTCGACGGCATCTCGTCATGATGCGAGGTCGATCGCAGCCGTGAGCTCCTGCGCGGAACCGAACGGCGAACGCTATCGGGCGGTTGCACCATGGCTGATGAACTCATCATCGACGACACGTCAGTCGCGACCCTCGAGCTCGAGCACCGCGCCGACCTGCTGCACGATCTCGCCCTCGAGCGCCTCGAGCTGCGTGCGCGTCTCGCCGGCCTCGATCGTCTCGACGATGCCCCGGCCGCAAGCCGTCGCGCGCCCGCTGATGCGGCGCGGGCCGAGCTGACAGTACGTACCTGAACGAATACATACAACATAACCGAACGAGTAAATACCCGGCAAGTGGCGAAATGCGAATCGCCGAGAAAGGCCGCACTGACCACGGCGAGCCAGGAGCTCACGAGGCCTCCCCGTCGCTGCGTGTGGGCACGCTCCGGTGCCCGTTGGACTTGTCGAGGGTCCTGGGCGCGTCCGGCGTCACGTCGGCCGTCCGCGCATCCAGCGCCTCGAGCACGGCGCGACAGCGGTCACGGACGTAGCGGTCGGCGGAGTCCGTCAACCTCAGCAGCGCCTGGCGGCCGGGATCTCCGAGCTCACCCAGCGCCACGGCGCAGTTACGCCGGACCCACCAGTGGGGATTCTCGACGGCGGCGCTGAGCGCCTCGACGCTGCCTCGGTCTCCGAGCGCGCCCAGACTCGATGCCGCCTGCGCGCGCACCTGCCAGGCGTCGTCCTGGAGTGCGGCGCGCAGCACCGGCGCGGCCTGGGATCCGCCGAAGGCCCCGAGTGCGGCCGCCGCCCGCGCCCGCATGTTCAGATCGTCCGCGCCGACCAGCAGTCCGATCAGCACGGGCTCGGCCCGGAGGTCGCGGATCTCGCCAAGCACGCGCACGGCAGTGATCGCGGCCTCGTGTGCTCCCGGGTCGCCCGTGCCGCCCGCGGCGGCGATCTCGAGCAAGGTGGGCACGGCGGGCGTCCCCATCTCGACCAGGTCGGCGGCGACGGTGGTCGCCGTCCAGCGCGACGGGTCGGCGAGCGCCGCGGTGAGCGCTTTGACAGCCCTATCGCCGCCGATGGCGGCGAGACTCCGCGCCGCGACCATCCGAACGTCGTCGCTCTCGTCGTCCATCAATTTGACGAGCGCGGTCTCGGCGGCGTCCGAGCGCATGCGTCCGAGCTCTGCCGCCGAGGTGGCACGCTTCCACCGGCTTCGCGAATGTAGACCCTCCACAGCCTGGACGACGAACCCCTGCGACTCGAGACAGTCGGTTATTCGCGCTGCCTCAGGCCCTCTGAGCAGCGCTCTGTAGCGCAGCAGGAGCTCCAGAACCACCGGCCGCTCACCCTGCGGGACCTGCGGTAGGGGGATGTCGTCCAGGACGAGAGAGTCAACCGCTTCACGCCACGCTCGTTCCACGTCGAGCTGGTGACGCTGCGCCCGGGAGCGCACCACGCGCCCGATCATGGCGAGCAGCGCCAGGGCTACCGCCCAGGCGAACAATGCGATGACGATGACAAGTACGAGTGTCACGCTCCGTCGTTCGCCGGGCCGGGCGGGAGTCCTAGGCCGGCCGGTCGCGGATTCGACAATCGACCGGGGTGCACTGCTCCAGGGCGGGAGGCTGGAAGAGCCTCCCGCCCCGCCGCGCAAAGAGGCCCGGCAGGACGTTGCATCCTGCCGGGCCTCTCGGCGAACGGGCGCCGCGCGGCCAGTAAGTCCGGCGCGCGGCGGTCCCTGCTCTGGAGCTACTCGAGCACCACGAACGCGTCGGCCGTGAGCTCGTACTCCTCGTCTTCGTTCAGGTCGTGTACCCGGATACGCTCGAGCTCACCCGCTCCGAGCAACTCGAGCGGTTGCGCCTCAGCCAGCACCTTCACATCGCTGAGGCGCAGGGCCGAGCGCACCGCAGGACTCACACTCGGCTCCTTGCCCTTCGTCATGAGCACGACGCGACCGGTGTGGTCGGTCAGGTCCATGGCCAGCCGCGCGGCGTCGTCGCCCGTGTCGAGCACGACGACGCGCTGGTCGGCGAGTTCACCCAGGTCGTCGACCTTGCGGAAAAGGCCCTTGCCGTCGTACTCGTCGAGCTTCTGGATCTCGACCTCGGCGACCTCCGCCGGGATCGGATGGCACGCGGCGCCGCCCGGCGTCTTCTTGGCGTCCTCCGGGCCGACGCCCTCACGCCAGTTCTTGATGGCCTCGTGCAGGGCGTCCGCCGCCAGGTTGCTGCAGTGCATCTTGATCGGCGGCAGGCCCTCGAGCGCGTCGGCCACGTCGCCGCGGGTCACCTTGAGCGCGTCGTCGAGGCTCATGCCCATGACGAGCTCGGTGATCATGCTCGACGTGGCGACTGCGGAGCCGCAGCCGAACGTCTGGAACTTGATGTCCTTGATGCGGTCGTCCACAACCTCGATGTAGATGTCCATCATGTCGCCGCAGACGGGGTTGCCCACGCGGCCGACGGCGACGTTCGGGCCCTCCAGCGTGCCCACGTTGCGCGGGTCGCGGAAGTGGTCGAGGGTCTTCTCGGTGTACTGCGTCGATTTCATCGGTCGGAGCCTTTCAGGTGAGCGGGTGTCGCGGCGATCACGGCAGTGCGGGACTTGCGTTCATCACGTCGCGGGTGCGTTGGTCTTGTAGAGCGGCGAGAGCGCGCGCAGGCGGTGGATCACGCCGGGGAGCGCCTCCATGATTGGGTCCGACGTCTTCCATGCGGCTCCAGCGGCCGAAGGTGAACTCGAGCGAGCCGTGCGCCTCCTCGTGGAGCAGGCCGCAGGAGATGAGCGTGTGCGACGGCTCCAGCGTCTTCGAGCTGCAGGCCGAGCCGGTGGACGCGGCGATGCCGGCGTCGCGCAGTGACAGGATCATCGCCTCACCCTCGACCCCGTCGAAGCGGAAGTGCGCGTTGTTGGGCAGCCGCTGCTCGGGGTGTCCGTTGAGGTGCGAGTCGGGGATCTCGGCGAGCACCCGCTCGACGAGCTTGTCGCGGATGGCGCGGACGCGCTCCACCTCGGCCGGCATCTCCGCGGCCATGATGTCGGCCGCCGCGGCGAAGCCGGCGATGCTTGCCAGGTCCTCGCTGCCGGAGCGCAGGCCGCGCTCCTGGCCGCCGCCCAGCAGCACCGGCGCGACCTGCACGCCCTGGCGCACGTACAGGGCGCCGAGGCCGCGCGGCCCGTAGATGTCGTTGCTCGAGAGGCTCAGCAGGCTCACCGGCACCTGGGTCGTGTCGATCGGGACCAGCCCCTCGGCCGCCACCGCGTCGCTGTGCAGGGCGATACCGGTGCCGTCAAGCATCTCGGCGATCTCCGCGATGGGCTGGACGGTGCCGATCTCGTTGCTCGCCCACAGGAGCGAGACGAGGATGGTCTCGTCGCTGATGCGGGCGCGCAGTTTCTTGGCCGTCACGCGGCCATGCAGGTCGATCGGCACGCGCGTGACGCGGAAGCCCTGCTTCTCGAGGTACTTGGCGATGTTGAGCACGCTGATGTGCTCCGCCTCGCTGATGATCACGTGGTCGCCCTTGCGCCGGTTGCGCAGGGCGTAGCCGACGATGGCGAGGTTGCTCGCCTCGGTGGCTCCGCCGGTGAAGACGATCTCGCGCGGCTCGGCGCCGAAGAACGCGGCGACCCGGCCGCGCGCCTCCTCCAGCGCCTCGGTGGCCACGTCGCCGACGCCGTGCAGCGAGGCGGCGTTGCCGAACTTCTCCGTGAGGTACGGCAGCATAGCCTCGACCACACGCGGGTCGACGGGCTTGGCGCTCTGGTAGTCGGCGTAGACGACCCCGGCGCTGCGCAGCGCCTCGCCGGGGTCCTGGAGGGTCAGGGAGATGCTGTCGGTCATCACGCTACCTCAGAAGTACATGGTGGCGTCTGCGTCCAGGGCGAGGTCGTTCAGCGTCGCGGCGCCGACGATCTTGACGCCGGGGATCAGCTCCACGCTCTCCCAGCCGAGCATCTGCTTGCTGGCCTCGCAGACGTACACTGTGATACCCATGTCGAGGGTCTTCTGGAGCATCTCGGCGACGCTGGGGAAGCTGCCGAGCTGCATCTTCTCGGCCGCGCCGGGCTTCAGGACCGTGAGGCCCATGCCCAGGTAGTAGACGGCGGCGTCGAGGCCCATCGCCTTGGCGCTCTGCGCGAGCACGAGCGGGGAGTACTGACGCTCAGGCTGGTTGCTGGTCTGTACGTAGAGGATGTTCTGCTGGTCTGCCATGGGGGTCCTTTCGACTTCAGTGGCTCGGTCTTCTGTTACTTCAGTCTCCTGAGGAGGATGCGCAGTTCGACGCCGTCGTTCTCGAGCGCGACGACCTCATGGCCGGCGCGCTTGGCGAAGCGCTTGAGGTCCTCCTCGGCGGCGGGGTCGTCGGCGATGACCTCGAGGACTTCGCCGACCTCGATCGAGTCGATGCTCTCCCGGGTCTGGAACAGCGGCTCGGGACAGTACAGCCCGATACAGTCGAGCGTGAGGGCGGGCTTCTCTTCTTCAGCCATGTGGTCTCCCTTTGCGGTGGGTGAGGCCGTGCGCCGTTCACGGCTCCGGTGGACCATATACCCGACCACAACGGTTGGTATTCACGGGATCGTCGTGCCGGGCGCCGGTTCCCTCTACGCTCCACGAGACAGGCACGCAGGAGGCCAGGAGCGCCCCGACGACTGGGGAAGGAGCTGGACGTGACGCGGATGGCGGACACGGTGACGGTGGAAGGCGGCCGGCTGCGCTTCGACAGGGTCGACGTCGCCGGCCTGGCCGGCCGGGTCGACACGCCGTTCTTGTCCCCGCCGCTGAGCTCCCCTCTGACCGAGATCCGCGCCGGGATGGCGCAGCGCGTGTCCTTGACCGCGTTGCCGAGCAGGTTGACTCAGACCTGGCGGATGAACGCCCTGTCCGCGTCGGCCGGCGGGAGCGGCTCGACGGACCGGTCGATCTCGCGGTGGTCGGTCTCGTCGCGCAGGGGCGCAGCGCCTCCTGGACCACCACGTCCGTGTCCACGGGCTCGATGATCGGCTCCACCCGGCCCGTGCGCGAGAACTCCAGCAGGTCGTCAATCAGCCTGCCCATCTCGTTGACCGACCTGATGGTGACATCCACGTCGTGCCGGCCCTTCTCGTCCAGGCAGTCCGCGGACCGCTCCGCCAGCAGGCTCGAGAACTCGCTGACGTGGCGCAGCGGGGCACGGAGGTCGTGGGACGCGGAGTACGCGGACGCCTCGAGCTCCTTGTTGGCGACGTCGAGCTCCGCCGTCCTGTCGGCGAACCGCTGCTCGCGCGTCTCGTTGAGGCGCTCGATCTCCTCCTGCGCACGGCGGAGGCCGGTGATGTCGGTCGCGCTGCCGTCCATGCGCAGTCGGCTCGCCGGTGGGGTCGCGGATCAGGTGGGCGCTGAGGATAACGGTGCGCCGCTCGCCGCCCGCCGGCAGCGCCAGGATGCGCAGCAGCGCGGGGTCCGGACCCAGGGCGAACTCCCCGGCCACGCTCCCGCCGGCCGGGGGACGGAGGGCCGAGCCGACCAGGCCCGGGCGGAGCGGCGGCTTGACCCGCCCGTCGGGCCTTCACCCCATGTGCGGAAGGATTTCGTGGGTATAGTGGGTGCAGGAGCCACGCGACCGAACGGGCCGCGCGACGTCATCGGTCATCGGGTCAGGGGGACTGGCCATGCACACGATCGTCGACCGGCAGGAGCTCACCAAGCGCGATCTCATCAGCCTCACCGTCGAGGCGCCTCAGATTGCGCGCAAGATCCGCCCGGGGCAGTTCATCGTGCTGCGCGTCAACGACACGGGGGAGAGGGTGCCGCTCACCGTCGCGTACCGCGACGCGGCCAACGGCACCGTCACCATCATCTTCCAGGTCGTCGGCAAGAGCACCGCCATGCTCGCCTCGCTGGGGGTGGGCGACGCCATCAAGGACCTGTGCGGACCGCTCGGCGTGCCGGAGCACATCGAGAAGATCGGCACCGTCGTCGGCATCGGCGGCGGCTCCGGCATCGCGGTGCTCCACCACCTGCTCACCGGGCACAGGGACGCCGACAACCACATCATCGGCGTGGTCGGGGCGCGCCAGAGGGACCTCCTGATCCTGGAGGACGAGATGCGCGCCATCTGCGACGAGCTCATCGTCACCACCGACGACGGCAGTTACGGCGTGCACGGCAAGGTCACCGACGCGCTCAAGGCGCTCGTGGAGCGGCACGAGCACATCGACAAGGTGCTCGCCGTGGGGCCGCTCGTCATGATGCGCGCGGTCGCGGAGATGACGCGCATCTACGGGCTGCCGACGGAGGTGAGCCTGAACCCCATCATGGTCGACGGCACCGGCATGTGCGGCGGCTGCCGCTGCACCGTCGGGGGAGAGACGAAGTTCGCCTGCGTCGACGGGCCGCACTTCGACGCCTTCAAGGTCGACTTCGACGAGCTCATCCAGCGCAACAGCATGTACGGACGTGACGAACGCATCTCGCTGCTCACGTCCATCAAGGCCCGCTAGGAGCCGGCGATGACCGGCATGGAACACGAACTGGAGACCCTCGCCCAGCAGGGTGACCTCGCGAGCTTCTGCCCCCACTGTCACGCCGCCCTCAACGTCTACGACGCCGAGACGAAGCGTGTCTGGGTCGGCCTCGACGTCGAGGTCGGGGACGTCGCCTGCGACCTGCTGGTGAACCCGCGGCTCGAGGAGTTCGAGCGGGTCGTCTCGCCGTGCTGGACGGGGGAGGCCGTGGCGACCGACGTGCACTGCCCGCACTGCCATGGCTCGCTGCTCGAGGCGGAGGCGTGCTGCGAGGAGTGCGGGTCGCCGGTGTTCACCATCGACGTGTCGTTGCACACGCGCGTGGCGCCGCTCTCGTGCTGCACGCGCGCGGACTGCCACTGGCACGGCGTGCCCAAGCGGACGCGTGTCAAGATCCTCGCCGAGGCGCCGCGGCTGAAGAGGCCGGAGCAGGACCCGAAGCTGCGCGTGCGCAACTTCCAGGAGGTCAGCTACGGCTACGACAGCGAGCTGGCCCTAGCCGAGGCGAGCCGGTGCCTGCAGTGCAAGAAGCCGGCTTGCGTGGACGGCTGCCCGGTCGGCGTCGACATCCCCGGGTTCGTCAAGCTGGTGGCCGCCGGCGACTTCGCCGGGGCGGCCCGGCGCATCCGCGAGAAGAACGCGTTGCCGGCCGTGTGCGGGCGCGTCTGCCCGCAGGACGACCAGTGCGAGAAGCTCTGCCTTCTCGGCAAGAAGGGCGAACCGCTCGCCGTAGGCGCGCTGGAGCGGTTCGCCGCCGACTTCGAGCGCGAGACCGACCAGGTGACGCTGCCGGCGCGGGCGGCCAGGACAGGCTGCCGCATCGCCGTGGTCGGCAGCGGGCCGGCGGGGCTGACCATGGCCGCCGACATGGCCGTCAAGGGGCACAGCGTCACCATCTTCGAGGCGCTGCACAGCCCCGGCGGCGTGCTCGTGTACGGTATCCCGGAGTTCCGCCTCCCCAAGGCGATCGTGGAGGCGGAGACCGGCAACCTGCGGCACCTCGGCGTCAAGTTCGAGCTCAACAGCATCGTGGGCAAGCTCTACGGGCTCACGGAGCTGTTCGAGCTCGGGTTCGACGTCGTGTACGTGGCCACGGGGGCAGGCCTGCCCGGGTTCATGGGCCTGCCCGGCGAGAACCTCTGCAACATCGTCTCCGCCAACGAGTACCTCACGCGCGTGAACCTGATGAAGGCCTACCTCTTCCCGGAGTACGACACGCCGGCGCCGCTCGGCACCAGGGTGGCCGTCGTCGGCGGCGGCAACGTGGCCATGGACTGCGCGCGCACAGCGCTGCGCATGGGCGCGCGCGAGGTCGCCATCGTCTACCGGCGCACGCGCGAGGGGATGCCGGCGCGCGAGGAGGAGATCCGGCACGCCGAGCAGGAGGGGCTGCGGTTCGAGTACCTCGCCAGTCCTATCGCCTACGAGGGCGACGAGCAGGGCTGGGTGCGCGAGATGCGCTGCGTGCGCATGATGCTCGGCGAGCCGGACGAGTCCGGGCGCAGGAGGCCGGTGCCCGTGCTCAAGTCGGACTTCCTGATCGACGTCGACCTGGTGGTGGTGGCCGTCGGCGCCGGCCCCAACCGGGCCCTCTTCGAGGACGCCCGCGGCTTGGAGCGCACCGAGCGCGGCTACATCCGGACGTTCAGCGAGTCGGGACGCACCAGCGTCGAGAAGGTCTGGGCCGGGGGAGACATCGTCACCGGCGCCGCGACGGTGATCCTGGCGATGGGAGCGGCGCGCAAGGCGGCCGACGACATGCACGAGTACCTGATGGACGGGACCGCGGCCTGGAGTTGAACGCGGTCGCGGTCCCGCTACCGGCGAGCCTCAGCGGCCTCGCCGGGGCGACGAGGCCGCGGTCGCGGCCCCGTCTGGAGGAGCGCCGTCAGCCCTCAGGCGGACTGGGTCTCGGCGACCCAGAGCCTGTGGGCCAGGTCCTCCCAATAGGACGCCACACCCTCTTCGACCTCGTCCCAGTGCACCGCCTCGAACTCCTCGGTGAGCTCGTGCCGATCGTTCTGGGTGAGGTAGTGCTGGGCGGTGTCGAAGAAGACGTCCTCCTCGACCTCGATGTGGCAGCGGACCACCTCGACGTACTCGCGCATGCGGGCGGCGAAGTCCAGGGCGGACGCCCTGTCGTCCCGGGCCATGCGCTCCAGCGACTGCTCGAGGCCGTCCAGCTGGCCGCGGCACCACTCGTGCTCGCCGATCATCTGCTCGAGGGGCTCGTCCTGGTCGGTCATCCCGCGGCGGTGGCAGCGGGCGTACAGCAGGTCTTCTTCCTTGGGGTCGTGGAGGCCGTCCGAGAAGTACCTGAAGAAGCCGAGGATGTCGCCGGCGAGGTCCGCGCGCACCGCGCCCGTAGCCTCGATGCAGGCGCATTCCCTGTCGGCGGCGTCGGCTACATCCAGCACCAAGCGGTGCTCAGCCTCCAGGATCTTCCTCCAGCCCATGGCTCCTCCTTCCACGAGCTTTGTGGGTCGCAGAGAATCTTGCGACTCCTTTCACAATGAGCGTACCCCTTGGGGGTCTTTGAAGTGCGTAGTGGGCCTCATAAATGGGGTGTTCACCCGATGGGCGGGGTGGCCTGGGTCCGCGTCTCGCGCTCGGAAGGACCCGGGACGGATGCCGGCGCGGAGGTCGGCGCCGGCAACCGGCAGGCCGCGCAAGGCTCGAACGGCGGCCGCCGAGCCCGGAGGTATGATGCTGGCCAGAGCGGCCCGTCGCCGGACGCGCGGGCCGGCCGCGACCGACGGAGGACGGCATGGCTGACGCGACGGGCAAGGTGGTGCTGGCGCTCGACACGGGCACCACGAGCGGGCGGGCGCTCGTCATCGACGCCGGGGGCGTCGTGCTCGCGAGCGACCAGAAGCAAGCTGGTCTCAGCACGCCTCAGCCGGGCTGGGTGGAGCAGGACGCCGAGGAGTTGTGGCAGGCGCAGCTGGCCACCGCCCGGGGAGCGCTGGAGCAGGCCGGCCTGACCGCCTCCGACGTGGCGGGCATCGGCATCGCCAACCAGCGCGAGACGACGATCCTCTGGGACCGGGCCACCTCGCAGCCGGTGGCGCCGGCCATCGTCTGGCAGGATCGGCGCACCGCGGACTTCTGCGAGCAGCTGCGGGGCGCCGGCGCCGAGGCCAAGGTCCGGCGCAAGACGGGGCTGTTGCTCGATCCGTACTTCTCCGGCACCAAGATCCGCTGGCTGCTCGACAACGTGCCCGGCGTGCGCGAGCGCGCCGAGGCGGGCACGCTCGCCTTCGGTACCGTCGACAGCTGGATGGCGTGGCGGCTGAGCGGCGGGCGCCGCCACGTGACGGACGCTACCAACGCCTCGCGGACGCTGCTCTACGACATCCGCGAGGGACGCTGGGACGACGAGCTGCTCGAGCTGTTCGGCGTGCCGCGGACGCTGCTGCCCGAGGTGGTCGACAGCAGCGGCGTCGTCGGCGAGACGGACCCGGTGCTGCTCGGGGCCGCCGTCCCCATCGCCGGCATGGCCGGCGACCAGCAGGCGGCCCTCTTCGGGCAGGCGTGTACCAAACGAGGGATGATCAAGGTCACGTACGGCACGGGCTGCTTCCTGCTGCTCAACACCGGCGACGAGCCCGCAGTCGCGCCGGCCGGCCTGGTCAGCACCGTCGCGTTGCAACGCGACGGCAAGCGCACGTACGCGCTCGAGGGCAGCGTGTTCATCGGCGGCGCCGCCGTACAGTGGCTGCGCGACGGCCTCGGCATCATCTCCAGCAGCTCCGGTGCGGACGAGCTCGCGCGGGGCGTGCCGACGAGCGACGGCGTGGTCTTCGTGCCGGCGCTCGCAGGCCTCGGCGCGCCGTACTGGGATCCTTACGCGCGCGGCGGCATCTTCGGCCTCACGCGCGGGACCACTGCGGCGCACGTCGCCCGGGCGACGCTGGAGGGCATCGCCTTCCAGGTCGCCGACCTGTACCTGGCGGAGGTGGGGGGCGCCGGAGTGACGCCGGCCGAGGTGCGCGCCGACGGTGGCGCCGCCGCGAGCGACCTGCTGCTGCAGTTCCAGGCGGACCTGCTCGGGGTGCCGGTCACGCGGGCCGGCCAGCCCGAGGCTACGGCCTTCGGCGCGGCCTGGCTGGCCGGGCTCGCCACCGGCGTCTGGTCGAGCGAGGATGAGGTCGCCGCGCTGTGGACCGCCGGCGCCGGCTTTGCACCGGCCGTCGAGACGGGCGCGGACGATCTGCGCCGCCGCTGGAAGGCGGCCGTGACCGCCGTCCGGGGCTTCGCGCGCGAGACGCAGTGACAGTGCCGGCGCGCTGACGCCGGGAGCCGGCGGACGCGGCGTCGGGACCGCCTCAGTGCCGGCGCTGCTGCGGGCGGTGCGGCACGACCAGGACCGGCACGTCCGAGTGGTACAGGAGCTCGAACGGCGTGTGCCGGCCGAGCGCCCCGGCGATCGGCCCCTCGCCGTGCGAGCCGACGACGATCACGTGCGAGTCGCGCTCGTGTGCCACGGACTGCAGCGCGCGCACCGGGTCGTCCCACACGAGTTGCACCTCCGCCTCGATGCCGGCCGCGCGTACGCGCTCGGCGGCGTCGCTCAGCATCGGGCCGACCTCCGTCTCGACGCGCCGTTCGTAGTCGCGGAGCTCCTTGGCGGCGGCGCAGCCCGGGTCGAGCGCGCAGCTGAGCCCGGGCGGCGGTTCGTGGCAGTAGACCAGGACGACCTTGGCGCCCCTGGCCTCGCGGCCCAGCTCGATGGCTTCGTCCAGCGCCGCCGTCGAGCACGCCGCGCCGTCGTAGCCGAGGACGATGGGATGTGTCATCTCGCGCTCCCTTCCCCAAGGCACCGGCTCTCCCCCGGGAGGCCCGGGGTCCTGCCCCACACCTGTATGGTTCCCCCTCGCGGCACGCGTTAGGCGCGTCGGGCGCTGAGCGCGCTCAGAGGGAGAGCAGCGCGCGCAGGCTGCGGGCGATGAGGGCGGGCGAGTAGTCGAGGCCGCTGCGCTCGAGCTTCTCGCGCGTCTGCGGCGGCAGGTCCGGGGCTGCGGCGAGGATCGCGTGTGTCTCCGGCTCGTCGAACACCTCGGGCCGCGCGACACGAAGCTCAACGCCGGCGTTCTCGGGGCAGGCTTGCTGGCAGCGCAGGCAGCCGACGACGGTGTGGTGCGACGCAGGGTCCACCCAGTCGGGCATCTCAGGGGTGCGGATCGGGTGACTCATGGGGGGCCAAGTGTGCGGCCGGCCGCGGACGCAGGCGACCGGGCCGTGCCACCCCCACTGCGGCGCGCGGCCCGTGCCCGCCGTCAGACCCTGTCGGTGTAGTAGAGCTCGCCCGCCCGCGGACGCATGCAGTGGTCGGTCCACATGCTGGGGCAGTAGCCGCCGGTCGAGGGCAGCGCGACGATGTCTCCTTCGCGCACCTCGGCAAGCGGAAGGTCCTCGGCGAACAGATCGTTGCCCTCGTTGATGTGCCCCGCCAGCGTCACGGCGTGGTCCCGGGGCGCGTCGGCGCGGGCGGCAACGACCACCGCCGGCCGCCGCTCGAAGATGTAGTAGTCGTTCCACACGTTCCAGCCGGCGTCGAGGCCGACGAAGGTGGTGCCGAGCCGCTCCTCCACCGTCACCACCTCGGCGAGCAGCACGCCGGAGAGATTGGTGAGGAACTCGCCCGGCTCGACGCCCACTGCGACGCCGAGACCGCCGAACCGCGCCGCGAGGATCTGTGCGAACGCGTCGATGTCCAGAGGCTCCTCACCCGGCTGCAGCGGCGTGCCGAGCCCTCCGCCGGCGTTGACCTCCACCAGCGGACAGCCGAGCCCCAGCAGTTTCTCAGCCATGCGGGCCACGGGCGCCAGCGCGGCATCGTAGGCGGGCAGGTCCTCGGTAAGGATCCCGTTGGCGAGGTGCACGTGGACGGTGTCGACGCTGAGGCCGTGGCCGGCGGCGAGCGCCACGGCCCGCTCCAACTCTTCCTCGTAGATGCCGAACTTGGTCGCCCGACCGCTGCTGTACAGGCTCTCCGCGGAGCCGCGCATGACGCCGCCGCGCGGGTTGAGCCGCAGGCCGACGGCGCGTCCCGAGAACCGCCGTCCGTAGCGGTCGATCTGGCTGAGGAGGTCGAGGTTGACGTGCACGCCGGCCGGACCGATGACGTCGAGGTCGCGCTCGGAGACGTTGGTGCCGGTGAAGCTGATCTCCGTGGAGGCGAAGCCGTGCTCGAGCGCGTGCGTCACCTCGCCGGGGGAGCAGGCGTCCACACCGACGGCATCGGGCGACCCCGGCTTGCCGAGGCCGCGCAGCGCGCGGAGCACCTGGGGCGCGTGCTGGGCCTTGAGCGCCAGCCGCACGCGCGGCGTGAGGCCGGCGCGCGCGAGCGCATGCTGCAGCACGCGCGCCTGCTCCGCGACGTTCGTCACGTCGAAGACGTACAGGGGTGTGCCGTGCTCGCGGGCGAGCGCCTCGGCGTCGCGTCCCGCGACGAGCAGGCGCCCGTCGGCGACGCGCACGCCCTCGTGCTCCCACGGTCTCTGCGGGCCGGTCCTCTCCATGACGACGAGCCTATCGCAGTCCCGGCTCGTGGACCCACCGTGTAAGATGTCGCAACGTCGGCATGGCCGATGAAGGCATCAGGGGGCGGCGGTGAAGTTCTTCAAGAAGCGCGCGGACGCAGCGCCGGCCGAGGCCGCGCCCGCAGTCGTGCCCGCGCGCGAGTCGAGGCCCTTCGCGCACGGCTTCATCCCCGACTGGTTCAGGCGTGTCGGCGTCGCCAGCTGGTACCTCATCGGCATCGCCGTCGTCCTCATCGGCCTCATGTACCTGATCCACTCCCTCGCGACGCTGGTGGTCCCCACGCTGTTCGCCGTGCTGCTCGGGGCGACGTTCCTCCCCATCGTCGACTGGCTGCAGCGCCATCATGTCGGCAGGGCCTGGGGTGCGTTGCTGGTCACGGTCGCAATCGTCGCCGGGGCCTTCGCCCTGCTGGCCCTCATGACCGTCGGCGTCATCCAGCAGTGGTCGACCATCGAGTCCGAGGTCCAGGCCGCGGTCAACTGGATCAACGACACGCTGCAGAGGCTGAACATCGACCCGAACCTTATTGACTCGGCCAAGGAGACCGTCACCAGCAGCGCCGGGAGCTGGGCCAAGGGCATCTTCGGCGGCGCCGTCCAGGGCATCAGCTCGTTCACGACTTTCGCCTTCGGCGCCTTCATCGGCCTCAACATCCTGGTGTACATGCTGATCGGCGGCCGCCAGATCGGGCGCTGGGTCTCGGAGCACATGGGGCCCGTGCCTCCGCCGGTGGGCTACGCGATCCTCGCCAACAGCGCCCGGTTCCTGCGCGGCTACATCTGGGGCAGCACGCTCATCGGCCTGTTCAATGGGGCGGTCGTCGCCGCGGCGGCGCTCGTCATCGGCGTGCCGCTGGCGTTCACCATCTTCGTGGTCCAGTGGTTCACCAACTACATCCCGATGTTCGGGGCGTTCATCGGCGGGGCGTTCGCCGTGCTCATCGCGCTCGGCACCGGCGGGGTCGAGGACGCCTTCTGGATGCTCATCTTCGTGCTCGTCGCCAATGGGCCGCTGCAGACGGTGGTCTCTCAGTTCGCGCTGGGCGCGTCGCTCAAGCTGAACGGGCTCGTGGTGCTGTTCGCGACGACCGGTGGGGCGATCCTGGGTGGGGCCATCGGCGGCATCTTCGCGGCGCCGTTCGTCAAGATCGGCGTGGACACCTACCACCAGCTCAAGGACGCAGGCCTGTTCGACGACGGGGCGCCGGCGGACCAGGTCGGCGACGGAGGTTTGCCGGGACCCGACGAGGGCGAGCCACCGGGCGAGGCCGGGCTTGGTGAGACGGGGCCGGCCCGCGAAGCGCCGCCGGCCGACTCAGCGCCCGAGGCTTAGCTCACTCGAAGTACTCGTGGAACGCCTCGAGGGCGTAGATGATCACGCCGTACAGGATCATCATCACGAGGCCCCAGAACGGCAGGATCGACCAGGCCACGAACCACGCCACCATGCCGATCACGGCTATGATGATGGCGGGCACCCGGCCCCGCGCGCAGACGGCGCAGCACGACGATGCCGGCCACCAGCTGCACGACAGCCACGCCGAGGAAGATCCAGCCCCACGTCTTCAGGTCGGAGACGACGAGAAAGAAGATGCCGGCGAATCGGATCCAGCCCACTCCCTGGCCTTTGTAGTGCTCGGTCAGGAGGTCTCCTTGGTCAGCCACTCCCTCAGGCTGGACTCGACCGGCTCGCGGCCGGCCTCGACACGCGCGTCGAAGCGCCGCGGCCGGGAGCGCACGGCGCTCAGCTGTGGCGGCACGGTCGCGCCCGGCGCCAGGTCGGTCACGCGGTCGAGCAGTTCGAGGTCGTCGGCGGCTCCGGGCACCGGGGCGCCGGCGGGCACGCCGGTGAGGCCGCGCACGACGTCGGCAGCGAACTTGCTCCAGTGCGCCGTGCTGGCGATCAGCACCGGCGCGTCGGCGGCGAGCCGCTCCGCGGCCTCCCAGGCCACGGCCGTGTGGGGGTCGAGCAGGTAGCCCTGCCCGCGCTGCACACGGCCGATCGTCCGGAGGCACGTGTCGTTGTCCACCCAGGTCGCCGCGAAGCGCTCCTTCAACCGGGCGTGGGTCGCCTCGTCCACCTCGAACCGCCCCGAGGTCTTCAGCTCCCCCATCCAGGTCGCGATGCGTTCCGGGTCGCCGCACAGGTCGTACAGCAGCCGCTCCAGGTTGGACGAGATCAGGATGTCCATGGAGGGCGACGGGGTCTTGACCAGCGAGCGGGCGGTGATGTCGTACACGCCGGTGGAGAGGAAGTCGTACAGCACGTTGTTGCTGTTGCTCGCGCAGAGCAGGCGGCCGATGGGCACGCCGATGTCGCGGGCGTACCAGGCGGCGAGGATGTTGCCGAAGTTGCCGGTGGGCACGCAGACGTCGATGCACTCGCCGTCCGAGACGACGCCGCGCGCGGCGAGGTCGGCGTAGCCGCTCAGGTAGTAGACGATCTGCGGCAGCAGGCGGCCCCAGTTGATGGAGTTGGCCGAACTCAGGGCGAGGCCGTGGCTCCCGGCCAGCTCCGCCGCGAACGCCGCGTCGTCGAACACCGCCTTGACCGAGCTTTGGCAGTCGTCGAAGTCGCCGCCCAGCCGGAACACGGTGAGGTTGTCGCCCGGCTGGGTGACCATCTGCAGCTCCTGCAGCGCGGATACGCCGGCGTCGGGATAGTAGACGCATATGCGGGTGTGGGCGCGATCGGCGTAGCCGTTGAGCGCCGCCACGCCTGTGTCGCCGCTGGTCGCGACGAGGATGAGGTAGTCGAGGTCGGTTGCGCCCTTGGCGTGCGCCTGCCTCAGAGCCTCGCTGAAGTACAGGGGCATGCACTGGAGCGCCATGTCCTTGAAGGCGAGCGTGGGCCCGTGCCAGAGCTCGAGCACGTGGCGCCCCGGGGCGACGTCGCGCACCGGGGCGACCTCCGGGTCGTCGAAGTTGGGGCCGTAGGCGCGCGCGGCGATGCCGCGTGTGGTGGTGGCGTCGACGTCCAGGCCGAAGGCCTCGTAGACCGCCGCCGCCCGCGCGTGGTACGGCACCGTGGCCAGCAGCTCGATCTGGTCCACGCTGAACGACGGCAGCCGCTCGGGCACAAGCAGACCACCTCCGGGGGCGATGCCCTCGAGGATGGCCTCCGTGAAGGTGCGCGGGGCCTCGATGGCGCCGCGCGTGTCCAGGTACCTGATCATGGCTACGGGATTCTACAGGAACCACCTCGGACGGCCACCTGTCGCCCCTCCGGGACTCAAGGGCTTGACATTTCGTGCCGATGCATTACGATATATCGCGACAGCTCAAGCAACGATATGGTCCGGGAGGACGATATGCACTGTCACCAGACACAGGAGGGCCCCGCGTTCGGTCCTCGACAAGAAGAACGGCAGGGGCGTCGCGGAGGCGGCTGCGGCCCCTCCAGTGAAGGCGGCCCCGCGCGCTTCCGCTTCGGCGGGCGCGGAGAGGGCGGCCGCGGCGGAGGCTCGGGCCGCGGGCACACCCCGCACTTCGGCCCGGGCGGTCCGGCCCGCGGCCCATGGGGTCGCGCCCGTCGCGGCGACGTGCGCGTCGCCGTGATCATGGCGCTCGCCGAGGAGCCGACGCACGGCTACCAGATCATGCAGAAGCTCGAGGAGCGCAGCGGCGGGGCCTGGCGGCCCAGCCCCGGCTCCGTCTACCCAACGCTCCAGTTGCTCGAGGACCAGGGCCTGATCAAGGGCGAGGAGTCCGAGGGCCGGCGTGTGTTCTCGCTGACCGCGGCCGGGACGGCCGAGGTCGACAAGCTCAAAGAGCGCATGGGCGAGTCGCCCTGGGGCGCAGGCGCCGAGACCGACCCGCGCTTCGGGCTGCGGCACGCGGCCATGTCGCTCGCCGGGGCCGTCAAACAGGTCGCGATGACCGGCTCGGCCGACGATGCGCAGAAGGCGCTCGAGATCCTGCGCGACGCGCGCAAGAAGGTCTACGCGCTGCTCGCGGAAGCTGAATAGGCGCTGAGACTGAGGGGCGCGCCGACGACTTCGTGCCGCAGTGACTCGATTTCGTCCGCCACACGCTTGGGTCCCACATCGACCCCCAGGTCGACGACCGTGAAGCCATGCGCTCGCAGCAGGCTGGCGGCGATGTCCTTGCCCACGTTGTGAATGTCACCTTGCACGGTGCAGATGAGGATGGTCTCGGAGGCGGTGGGCTCGAGGTCCCGTGTGATCTTCGGCCCCAAGATCTCCAGGGCCTCGCGAAAAATCTCCCCGGCGATGATCAGGCTGGAAATGTGGTACTCGCCCTGCTCGTAGCGCTCCCCTACGATCTGCCCTTGCGGCACTCGGCCACGATCGCCATCAGGTCCTCGCCGGCCTCCGGTCGCTCGTTCAGCGCGGCGAGCGCGGCGTCCTCTTCGGGTCGCGCCTGGCAGGGCTGGAAGGCCGGCTCTCCCCCAACGGGGCCGGCCGTCCCTATGAAACGGGTCCGGCCGGCCCCATCGGTCCCTGCGCCGGCAGGACGGTGATGCGCTCGGGGTCCACGCCCGCGGCCACCAGCTCGCGCGCCGTCGCCCGCGACGGCGCGAACGCCTCGTCGAGGTGGCCGTAGAACCAGGTGAGGTAGCGGCGCCGCAGCCGCCCGGCGATGTCGCCGGGCCCGTGCGGCGCCCTCAGCCCATCTGCGTCCACCGCGCCGGTCACCGGCAGGTGCAGCAGGCGCGCTGCGACCAGCGCGACCAGGCCCTGCCCGGCGGCGGAGTCGGTGTGCACGGCGCTGAACCCTTCTTCTTCGATGTAGTCCGCGATCTCCACCAGCGGCGGGACGACCCAGCTGGGGCCGTCGCCGTTGGGCGACGGCCGCCAGGCGAGGGCGCGGAAGTCCACGGCGCCGCGTGGCGCCGGTTCGCCGTCCACGGAGCACGTGAGCAGCGTGAGGTCCACGTCCAGGTGGACCGGCGCCGCGCACGTCTCGTCCGGCCCTTCGGCGCCGCCGCCGTCCTCCGCCTCCACGGTCTCCGGCCACCCGCACAGTACGGCGATCTTCTCGCGACGCGTGCGCCGGCGCTCGCCGAGGAAGTACACGCGGACCTGCTCCTGCAGCAGCCGGTCCTTGGTCTGGAAGCTCCAGGCGAAGTAGTAAGGGATCTCGAGGAACGCGATCATGCCGACCGCGTACAGGCTCTGCAGCCGGCGCTTGAGGCCCATGCGCGAGTGCGGCTCGAGCAGGGCATGCAGGTGCATGCCCATCACATCGTCGGCGAGGCGCTGCGCCACGACGAAGAGTCGCCGGTTGAGGTCTTTTGCGTCGACCGCGTTGATGCCGTCTGGGTGGTCGATCAGGCTGCCGATCTCGCGCTCAAGGAGTTCCTCCCACG
>CAVOMB010000029.1:0-19090 GCA_963696935.1 uncultured Thermoleophilia bacterium
GTGTAAGTTCTACTTGAACAAGTACGTATTGCTGGCCGTCGTCGTCCCGACGGGCCGCTTCGGCCCGGAGGCGAAGGACGCCTGTGCGGCGGCCGTCAAGGCCTCGGCGGCCGAGTTCTCTGCCTTCTTCGGCTACGCCGGGAGCGCTCGCTAGTCTCCGCCGCGGCCCGCCGGTGTCCCTCCCGGACGGCGCCACAGACCCTCTTCACGGCGCGTCCGCCGCAACTCGGCCGCGCATTGCTCAATGCGCGGCGGTCAATTATGATATGTAGATACCATCATCCATATGGGGCTGGCGGGTCGTTGGGGCCGGCGGGTCGTCCTTCAGACCGGGGGCGGGCCTGCGACGCGGCGACGATCCCGCACAGCGCCGGTGAACCGGTCGGCGTCGAAATGGAGCCGCAGAAGTGGATGTCAGGGACGTCAACGAGGTAGCTGTCATCGGGGCCGGCACGATGGGGCCGGGTCTCGCCCAGGTCTTCGCCTGTGCCGGACACCCCGTTTCGCTGTGTTCGCGCTCCGAGGCGACGCTCGAGAAGGCGATGTCCGTCACCGCCGCCAACATCCAGACGTTCGCGGGGCACGGCCTCCTCAGCCAGGACGACATCACGGCCGCACTGGCGCATCACGCCCACGAAGTCTCTGGCGGAGGCCGACGCCGACGCCAGCCTCATCATCGAGAGCATCGCCAAGAATCTCGACGCCAAGCGCACCGCGTTCGAAGAGCTCGGCCGGGTGTGTCCGGACGACGCCATCTTCACGATCAACACCTCGTACCTGGACATCTACTCGGTCACGCCTGAGCGGCGCCTGCCGAACACGGTCATCGCCCACTCGTTCGCGCCGCCTCACTGCATCCCGCTGGTCGAGGTGGTCAGGGGCGTGAAGACCTCCGACGAGACGGTCGAGCTCGTCGTCGAACTGCTCAAGAAGGTCGACAGGGTGCCTGTGGCCATGGAGAAGTTCATCCCGGGCTTCTGCATCAACCGGTTCCTGCGCATCATCGCCGCGAGGTCTTCTTGCTGGACAACTGCTACATGACCGCCGACCCGCTCGACCTGGCGGTGAAGGCGAGCATCGTCCCCGGGTCGATGGTCCTGGGGTTCGTGCAGCGGTACGACTTCACGGGCCTCGACCTGAGCCTCTACAACCTGAAGAACTCGGACTTCCTCGAGCCGCCGATCGACAACTCGTCGAGCAGCTTCGTCGAGCACGTCGAGAAGGCGGGACGTGCACAACCTCATCGAGAAGGACCTGATCGAGCCGCCGTACTAATCAACTTCGTGCTCGGCATGATGCATCAGGGCGTTGATATGAGATGGCCTGTGCCCCCGCTCCTACGGCGCCCTCCTTGGGCCGGGGAACGCTGCGACCGGCGGCACATGGGTGCGGCGTTCGACCATGCTGATATCCCCAGATCGGGATCGCACATCTTAAGGCCGGACCGGAGCCTGCTTCCCCACACTGGGCACGCGGATGCCGCTTCGGCGCGCATAACGCCGTCGAGGATCGCTCCGGAGCCAGCGCTCTCCCCGCCCGCTCGCATCGCTCCCTTTCCTTCAGGCCGCGCCCGTGCGCGTTGCGGGCCTTGGTGATCGACCCCTGTCTGCGCACCGCACCGGAGGAGTGCTCGCGCGGCACGAGCCCGGTGAAGGCGATGTACGCGCTCGCCGTGGGGGAGCGGCGGAAGTCGCAGGTCTCGCGGGTCCGCGAGCGGCCCCGAGAGCGTCGCACCTCGATCTCGCGCGCGATCGCCGCCAGCTGCGCCGCGCGTGCTCGCCTGGCGCGTCACGACCAGCCTGCACACCGCCACGTACATGAACGCGCCCATCCACACGGTCCAGCGCGGCGACGACCTGGCCGCCGTCTCCCCGGACCGCCTGTTCGGTAACGCCGCCGTGCTCGACATCACGAAGAAGTGATGGGAGCTCATCACGGTCGTCGACATCGAGGCCGCCGCGCCGGCCGTCGACGATGGCGACATCGTCGTCATCGTCACCAGGTGGCACCACAACTGCTCAGACTGCCTCGAGTACTTCGGCGAGGCGCCCGGCCTGACCAAAGACGCCGCCGAAAGGCTCGTCAAGGAGAACCCGAAGTTCGTCGCGGTCGACACGCCGTTCATGGACGTGCCGCTCGCGACCTCGATGGGTCCGTACCGCGGCGGCCCGCAGACGAAGCGCCTCGCCCTTGCGCACGCCGCGGCGACCGGCGGCGACGTCGACCTCGTCAAGGGCAAGCGTGTCACTGTGGCCGCGACGCCCTGGAAGTTCGAGCACGGCGGCGCCTGTCCCGTCCGGATGATCGCCATGATGGATCCGTCCGGCAACCTGCGCATCGACGCCGGCATCTGACGCGTCGCGGACGAGAAGGGAACCGGACATGAGTCTCAAGGTCTACAACCTGAGTCACACCTTCACGCGGTTCATCCCGGAGTGGCCGTCCACGCCGAGCGTCAACGTCAAGGTGACCAAGTTCCACGCCGAGGACGACATCTACGAGACCGAGTGGGAAGGCATCATGCACCGCTGCACCCACATGGATGCTCCGCTCCTCGTCACCGAGAACACGCCCAGAGAGGTGGCGCTGGCCGGGCGGCGACGGTTGTATGGTGCGTGTACTGGCGGTGATCGATCCGGACCAGACGTTCCGCTTCGGGACCGGACAGTAAGGCCGGCACGACCAGACTGTGAGGTAGGCGAGTGGACCTGTTCGAACATCAAGGCAAGGAGCTCTTCGCGGCGGCCGGCATCCCTGTGCTGCCGTCGCGGGTCGTCTTCACCGCGGAAGAGGCCGAGCGTGCGGCAGCGGAGCTCGGCTACCCCCTCGCCGTCAAGGCGCAGGTGCTCACGGGCGGTCGTGGCAAGGCCGGTGGGGTGCGCGTGGTCTCGCGGCCGGAGGAGCTGGCCGGGACGGTCTCGGCGATCCTCGCACTGACGATCAAGGGCAGACCCGTCCGCGGCGTCCTGCTGGAGCAGGGCGCGTCGGTGATGCACGAGCTGTACCTGGCCATCACCCTCGACCGTCACGCCAAGGCGCCGGTCCTCATCTTCTCGACCCGCGGCGGCGTCGACATCGAGCAGGTGGCGAGGGAGGATCCCACGGCGCTGCTGCGGGTGCCGTTGGACGCCGCGTCGGCGGGCTGTGGCGAGCAGCGCGACAGGGTCGTCGTCGCCGCGGCTCTCGGCGAAGAGCTGCTCGACGAGCAGCTCGGCGACCTCGTCGACCGCCTCTGGACGCTCTACCGCGAGCGCGATGCTTCGCTGGTCGAGGTGAACCCGCTGGCGGTCGTCGGCGACCCCGTCCGGCTCGTCGCCCTCGACTCCAAGGTGACGATCGACGACAACGCGCTGTTCCGGCAGCCCGACCTGGCCGCGCAGCGGCCGGACGAGGACGCCCGGGAACGCGCCGCGCGCGAGGCCGGCGTCACCTATCTCACGCTCGACGGTGACGTCGGCGTGCTGGGCAACGGCGCCGGTCTCGTCATGAGCACGCTCGACATGATCGGCGCCGCGGGCGGCGCCGCGGCCGACTTCTGCGACGTCGGCGGCGGCGCACGCGCCGAGCGCATCGCCGCCGCCCTCGACATCATCACCTCGGACGACCGCGTGCGGGCGTTGCTCGTGAACATCTTCGGCGGCATCACGCGCGGTGACGAGGTCGCCCGCGGTGTCCTCGCCTGGCTTGAGACGACGAGCACCGACCTCCCGCTCGTCGTCCGCCTCGACGGCAACAACGCCGACGAGGGACTGCAACTGATCGCCGCAGCGGGGATCGACGGCCTGAGCGTCACGCTGAGCGCGCAGGAGGCCGTCGAGTCCGTGGTCGCAGCGGCGAAGAACGGGGGCCGGTCATGAGCATCCTCGTCGACGGGTCCAGCCGGGTGCTGGTGCAGGGCATGACCGGCAGAGAGGGGACCTTCCACACCGAGCGCATGCTCGCCGCCGGCACCACCGTGGTGGCCGGCGTCACCCCGGGCAAGGGCGGGCAGACCGCCTGCGGTCTTCCCGTTTTCGACACGGTGAACGAGGCCGTCGCGGCCACCGGCGCGGATGTGAGCGTCATCTTCGTTCCGGCCCGCTTCGCCAAGGCAGCCGTCGTCCAGGCCGCCGAGGGGGGAGTGCGCGTCGCGGTGCTCATCACCGAGGGCATCCCGGTCCGCGACATGAGCGAGGCCGTCGCGGAGCTCAGACTGGACGAAGGCAGCGTCGCCGGCCGACCCTTCGTCCTCATCGGTCCCAACTGCCCGGGCATCGTCACGCCGGGCGGGTGCAATGCCGGGATCATGGCGGCGTCGCTGTTCAAGCCCGGCCGCGTGGGCATCGTCTCGCGCAGTGGGACCTTGACCTACGAGATCGCCATGGGCCTCACTCGCGCCGGGTTGGGCCAGTCGACCTGCGTCGGCATGGGCGGGGATCCCATCCACGGGCTCGGTTTCCAGGAGTGCCTCGAGCTCTTCGAGGCAGACCCGCAGACTGAGGCCATCGTCCTCGTGGGCGAGATCGGCGGCGACGACGAGGAGCGTGCCGCCGCGTTCGCGGCCGAGCACCTCACGAAGCCGCTCGTCGCCTACATCGCCGGGTTCACCGCTCCGCCCGGCAAACGCATGGGCCACGCGGGCGCGATCATCTCGGGGTCGTCGGGCACGGCGGCCGCCAAGGCCGCCGCTCTCGAGTCGGCGGGTATCCGGGTGGCGCGCCGGCCGGACGAGACGCCGGACCTCGTCACGGAGACGCTGGCCGCGATCTAGCCGCTGGCCGATCCGGCGTCAAGGCGTACGGCGAAGCGCCCCGGAGGTCGTGAGGACCTCCGGGGCGCTTTCTTCGTCAGGTCGGCCGGCAGATGCGGCTCACGCCCCGTCTGCCGTCAGGCGATCACGTCGTGGCCGGTCGCGTCGTCCGTCGGACCGGCGGAATAGCTCATGTCCGCGCATCTTCATCCCCATGCACCGCGGCGCCGGCGGCTTCACGAACGATGAGATGTTCGAGCGCTTCGACTGGCCGACCTTCGTCGCCCTGATTGAAGCTCAACTGGCCGAGGGCATGGTGCCGATGCCGCCCTTCGAGGACGACTACACGCCGCGTCTCAAGTACCTGGCGCAGCTGTCGGCCAGCAAGGTCGCGGCCTACTTCGACCGCATCGACCGCAGGAAGTTCAAGGAGATTTACGGGGATGACCTGTGCTTCTGGGGCAGCGAGCCCAGCTCGATGCTTGCGTCCGGCACGCCGCGGCAGGTCAAGGAGGATGTCAAGGAACTCGTCGACATCATGGGTGACGGGCTCATCTTCGACGGAGTCGGCGGCTTCCCCGACGAGGCCCAGCCGGAAAACGTCCTCGCCCTGCGAGAGGCGCTGGACGAGCTCGGGGTGTAGCGGGTCAAGTTCGCCACCGGCTGGGACACCTCCCGAGCCTGAGGTACCCCCACCGCCATCCGCTTGATTGACGAAGTGTCCAGGAAGGACGTATCGTCCGGACATGCCTGTGAAGTCCTCTGTCCCGAACTGGCTCGAGCCGCACCTTCCCGTGTGCGAGGCGATAGTCGCACTGTTCGCACCACTCGCGGAGGTCGCGGTCCATGACGTCCGCCGCGACCGCATCGTCGGCATCTGGAACCCGATGTCCGGGCGCAAGGTCGGCGACCGCTCGCTGATCGCCGAGCTGCCGCCGTACCCGGAGGACGCGCGGGTCATCGGCCCGTACGGGAAGGTCCTGGCCGACGGGCGCGCGATCACGTCGGTCAGCGTCGTCCTGCACAATGCCAAAGGCGCGCCGCGTGGTCTGCTCTGCATCAACTTCGACAGGTCGCCGCTCGACGGCACCATCGACCTGCTGGTGCGCTTCGCAGCGCCGGTCGAGGACCGCCCGGCCGAACTGTTCGACAAGGACTGGCGCGAGCAGATCCTCCTCGTCGTGGACGAGGAGTGCCGCTCGCGCCACCTTCGCCGGGACCTGCTGTCCCGGGCACAGCGTCTCGACCTCGTCCGAGTCCTGGACGAGCGCGGCCTGTTCGCGACCCGCAACGCCGCCGCCCACGCCGGAAGGGCCTTGGGCGTCTCCCGCACCACCGTCTACGCCTTGCTCAAGGAGGCACGCTCATGAAGCCGCTGCGCACGTTCCGCCTGGAGGAGTACCTCGGGGAGTGGGAGTTCAAGGTCCGGTACCACCTCACGGCGTCGGACGCGCAGAGCATGACCGTCGAGGAACTGCTGGCCCTCGGCACGGAGGCCGACCGCGAGGGCCTGATGAAGCTGCCCCTCTCCTACATAGAGACGTGGGGCACGCCGGAGCTGCGCGAGGCGGTCGCCGGAACCTACGAGCACGTGGACGGCGACCACGTGCTCGCGTTCGCCGGCGCCGAGGAGGCGCTCTTCTGGGCGATGCAGGAGCTCGTCGGCCCCGGCGAGCACGCGATCGTCACGGTGCCGTGCTACCAGGCCATGGAGACGGTGACTGTGGCCACCGGTGCGGACGTCAGCGCGCTGGTGCCGCGCCGAGAGGACGGCTGGGCGCTTGATCTCGACGATCTGCGCGGCCTCCTGCGCCCGAACACGAAGCTGGTCGCCGTCAACTACCCGCACAATCCCACGGGCTACGTGCCCGACGAGGCGACCTTCCGCGAGCTCGTGGCGCTGTGCGACCAGCGCGGCATCCGCCTGTTCTGTGACGAGGTCTACCGGGGCATCGAGGTCGACCCGGTGCGGACGCTCCCACAGGCGGCGGACCTCTCGGAGACGGCGCTCTCTCTGAACGTGGCCTCCAAGGCCTACGGCCTGCCGGGTCTGCGCGTGGGCTGGCTCGCCTGCCACGACCGCGCCTTGCTGGAGCGGCTGGAGAAACGCAAGCACTACACCAGCATCTGCAACGCAGGGCCGGCGGAGTTCCTGGCGGCGGTCGCGCTTCGCCACCGCGAAGCGATCTGGGAGCGCAACCGCGGTATCGTCGCCGCCAACCGCCCCGTGTTCGACGAATTCTTCGGCCGCTGGTCCGACCTCTTCGATTGGACGCCGCCGGACGGCGGCTGCGTCTGCTTCCCGCGGTACAAAGGCGACGACGTGGAGGAGTTCAGCCGGCGCCTGCTGAACGCCGAGGGCGTCCTGGTCCTGCCGGCGAGCATGTACCGGTCCGAGATCACAGACGCGGTGCCCATGGACCACTTCCGCGTCGGAATCGGCAGGCTCGGCCTCGAGGACGGGGTCGCCGCCTTCGACCGCTTCCTCCGCGACACCCGCTGACACCGAACATAATTCGCTACAAGGCGTGGTTTTCGGACACTCGTTGTCTGTTTCCTTGCTCCCCCTGCCAACAGCCTGATACTTGGCGCAAGTGCTTCTCCAAATTACTTGGTTGACGCGACCCTTCCATCGGTCTTATCGTTGCTGTCCTGGGGTGGAACCCACGCGTTCTTGCGGACGCACAAGGCGGACAGATCGTGCAAGGGAGGACCCATGTCTGAAGAGCTTTTCGAGCAGATGAAGCAGAGCGTCATCGATGGTGAGGTCGAGGACGCAGAGCGCCTCGCCCAAGAGGGTCTGGACGCGGGCATCTCCGCGGGCGACGTCCTCGACAAGGGCTTCGTGAAGGGCATCGAGGAAGTCGGCGACCTGTTCGGCCGCGGCGAGTTCTTCCTGCCCGAGCTGGTGCAGGGCGCCGAGGCCATGAAGGCCGCCGTCGCCGTGCTGCAGCCCGCCCTCGACGCAAGCAAGGAAGGCCGGCAGAGCCTCGGCAAGGCCGTGGCGGGCACCGTCGCCGGCGACATCCACGAGATCGGCAAGACCATCGTCTGCTCGATGCTCTCGGCCGCCGGCTTCGAGGTCACCGACGTCGGGTGCGACGTCCCGGTCGAGACGTTCATCGCCAAGGTCGAGGAGGTCAAGCCCGACCTGCTCCTCCTCTCGGCGCTCCTCACCACCACCATGCCGAACCAGCAGAAGACCATCGAGGCCCTCAAGGCCGCCGGTCTGCGCGACAACGTCAAGGTCATGATCGGCGGCGCGCCGACCACGCGCGCCTGGGCCGACGAGATCGGCGCCGACGGCTACGCCGAGGACGCCATCGAGGCCGTGGCTACCGCCAAGACCATCCTGGGCGTCGGCTGACCGCAGCCGAGCTTCAGAGGTAAGACCGCCGAGGGGCGGCGGCGCGTGAGCGCCGCCGCCCCTCGCGCGTACGCCGGTCGTCCGTGCCCGCGGCTGTCCGGGCTCACTGTCTCCCAATCTGCCGCTGACCCGCGCCTTCTCCGTGTCGGCCGGCCGGCTTCGCCTGGCGGCGTGGCCCGGTTGGGCCGCTATGTCCCGCGTACACAACCCGGCTCGGTTCCTGTGCACAAGACCGTCCGGATGTGTACACGATCGGCATGGGTACACATGCCGCCCGTCTACCGGGCGGCATGTCTGCACCAATCAGGCCCCGAGATGTGTACACAGGTGAAGGGACCGGGATGCATCACCAGCGAGGCCGTGACGGTGCGCGCGAGGCCCCGACCAGGGATGCGGAGTGCTCACCGGGGGCTGGGGAGGCAGCCTGGGCTGGCTCTGGATGGTGGGACTCCAGCGCCCGCGCCCGGGTCGGCGGGCGCGGGCGGTCAAAGCGCGGGTCAGCGCGCGGCGAGCGATTCGGGCGGCACGCCGAGTTGCTCGGCGGCGAAGCTCACGAGCAGCTCGCGCACCCGCTGCACCTGCATGCCGGTGTAGCCGATCGCCGAGCGGAAGCTGAGGCCGTCCGACAGCGCGACCATGCGCTGGGCGATCTCCGCGGGCGGGGCGATGGGCTTGAACACCCCGCCCGCCTCGCCCTGCTCGACCAGCTTCTGGAAGAAGGCGACCCAGCGCTCGGACATCGCGGCGCACTCCGCGAGCAGGCGCGGGTGCAGGCGGACCCGTGCCCATGTCTCGATCCAGAGCACGTACTCGTCGCGCAGCACGCCCTCCGACGGGATGGCGAGGTCGATGGTGCGGCGGAGGAGCTCGACCGGGTCGTCGGTCTCCTGGCGCAGCTCGTGGAGGGCGCTGCTGGTGTGCTCGTTCGCCCACTGCAGGGCGGCGAGCAGGACCTCGTCCTTGGACTTGTAGTAGTAGTGGATGATCGCGCTGGAGACGCCGGCCTCGCGGGCGATGTCGGCGATCCGAGTGGCGGACGGGCCGCGCGCCGCGAAGACGCGGCAGGCCGCGGCGCGGATGGTTTCTCGCGCGCGAGAGGAGCGCTCGCGCGCCGGGACGCCGGCGGCGGCCACTCCGGGCCCGCCGGCGTCCCGGCGCAGCCGCTCCAGCAGGTCGGCGTCGGCGCTGCCCGGCGCCAGCGCCTCCTCGAGCTTGCGTTTGATGCGCAGCGCCGTCTTGTAGCTGACGCCGAGCTCGTCGGCCAGCGCCCGTGGAGCGATGTTGGGGTCGCCCACCATGAGCTGCCACGCCGCCGAGAACCACGTGGCGATGCCGAGGCCGGACCCCTGCATGAACGTCCCGGCCGTCGGGTACACCTGAGTGCCGCAGTGGTCGCACGCGTAGGCGCGCCGCTTGGTCACGCGGTGGAAGCGGCGCATCACGCGGCAGTGGCGGCACACGGTGCTCACTCCGTCGGGTGCGTAGAGCGTCGTCCAGAGCCAGTGAAGGCACGTCGCCTCGTCGCCGATCGGTGCGAACACGCCCACGCCGATCGCCGGTCTCGAGCCCTCGGTTCTACCGTCGTCTTCGCCGCTCATCGTGGCCCTCATCGTCGGCCCGGGACCTCTCCGATCGGCCCGCGGTTTACTTGGCGCATGGTACACGCTCCCCGGTAACCTGTGAATAGTTCTCCCTCAATATACCTGCTTGACATTCCATTTCGAGCGTGAATTTACTTGGCCGCGCAGTCAGTGAACTTGTGCGGGGCGGGGCAGTGCCCCCGGCCCGTACCTTGCTTGGAGGGACCGCATGGGGGAGGCGAGACTCAGCGTCTGGAGCGAGGCCGAGTGCCGCAGGGTGCATGAGGCGACGCTGGAACTGCTCGCCGACACCGGCGTGGACGTGCGTTACGAGGCGGCGCTGAAGCTCTACCGGGCCGCCGGCGCCACCGTCGACGGGAGGCGCGTGCGCTTCCCGGCCCGGCTGGTGGACGAGGCCGTCGCGAGCGCGCCGCGGGAGTGGCTGCTCCGGCCACGCGGCGGCGACACCGAGCCCCTCGTGCTCAAGGACGGACCCGTGTACTACGGCACCGGCTCCGACGTGCTCTACGTGCGCGACCTGGAGACCGGCGAGCGCCGCCGGGCCCGCCGCGACGACGTCGAGGGCATGGCGGCGCTCTGCGAGAAGCTGCCCGAGATCGACTTCATCATGTCGATGGGTCTGCCCGAGGACGCTCCGCAGGGGGTCGACGACCTGGTGCAGGTCGTCGCGATGCTGCGGGGCACGCGTAAGCCCCTGCTCGTGGCGCCGCGGGACGGCAGCGTGCTCGCGCGCATGCAGGAGATGGCGGCGGCCTGCGGCGAGAAGGAGAGCTTCGCCATCTACGCCATGCCGTCGCCGCCGCTCATGCACGACCCCGACGCGCTCACCAAGGTCATCGGGTGCGCGGAGTTCCACATCCCGCTCATCTACGCACCGGCGCCCAACATGGGCGCCACGGGGCCGCGCAGCATCACCGGCGCGGCGATCCTGGGCAACGCCGAGACGCTGAGCGGCCTCGTGCTGCACCAGCACGTGAACAAGGGAGCGCCGTTCGTCTACGGCGTCGGCGCCGGAGCCATGGACATGCGCACCATGACCGACCCGTACGTCTCGCCCGACGCCCTGCTGGCGCAGCAGGTCGGCACCGACCTGGCGCGGTACTACGGGCTGCCGAGCTTCTCCTACGCCGGCATGTCCGACTCCAAGCTGCTCGACGAGCAGTGGAGCCTCGAGGCAGCGCTGAGCATGGCCTACGGCTCGCTCTCGCGCGCCACGCTGCTCCACGACGTCGGCTATCTGGAGTCCGGGCTGCAGAGCACCTACGAGTCCATCGTGCTCGGCGACGAGCTTGTGGGCTACGCACGCCAGTTCATGCGCGAAGTGCCGGTGGACGACTACGCCCTGGCGCTCGACGAGATCAGGGCGGCCGGGCCGGGCGGCAACTTCCTCGGGACAAAGTACACGCGCCGGCACCACCGCCAGTTCTGGACGCCGGCGCTTCTCGACCACACCATGCACGACCGCTGGGCGGCCGATGGCGCCACGACGCTCGGCGAGCGCGTGCGTGTGCGCCTCGACGAACTGCTCGCCGCGGAGCGCCTGTTCCGCCTCACGGCGGACCAGGACGCGCGGCTCGAGGCGCTGCTCGCAGAGGCGCTGGCCGACGAGGGAGCGCGGGTGTAGCCACGCACAACCGGGCTCCGGGGCCGGGAGCGCGAGACCAAGATCCACAGCACGACGCAGAGTCACTCGATCGGGGAGGAGCCGCCCTGGCGGCGCCGCGAGGCAGCCGTCGTCGGGGGGTGTACACTTGGTTGCTTTTCGAATCCGCCCCCCGATCCACCGTAACTCCTTGACGCATGTCTACGTCTAACCACAAGTGGGCCACGCTGCCCGACCCGACGCCCGCCGACCTGGCGCGTGCGTCCGCGGGCGACGTGGACGCCTTCAAGACGATTGTGGAGCGGTACCAAGGGATGGTCTACTCAGTGGCTTACAACGTGCTCGGCAACCACACCGACGCCGAAGACGCGGCGCAGGAGGCGTTCCTGCGCTGCTATCGCAAGCTGCCGCAGTACCGCAGCGAGGCGACGTTCAGCACGTGGTTGTTCCGCCTCGCTCTCACCGCCTCGGTCGACTACCGGCGCCGCGAGCGCCGGCGTCCGGAGCCCGTCGAGGCGCCCGACCTCGCTGCCGTCGAGCAGGCCGAACTGGGCGACGGCATCACCGCCGCCACGCTGACCGCCGCCCTCGCCGATCTTCCCGACGACTACCGGGTGCCCACCGTGCTGCGCGACATCTACGGCCTGCCGTACCAGGAGATCGCCGACATCACGGCACGGCCGCTCGGGACCGTCAAGGTCATGGTCCACCGCGGACGCGCCTCGCTGCGGCTGCGGCTGCAGGCCGAACGGGAGTCGTGATGGACTGCAGCTACTTCCGTGCGCGCCTCAACCAGTACATCGACGGCGAGCTCGGCTATCTCGAGGTCGCCGAGCTGCAGGGACACCTGAGCTTCTGCCCGCACTGCGCCGCCGAGCTTGGACAGCTGAGCGAGTTGCGGGGCGCGCTGGCCACGTGGGGAGAGGCCGAACTGGCGTCGCCGCCCGGGTTCGCGGAGCGCGTCGCCGCCGCCGCCGCTCTCGAGCCCGAGCCGGGCGAGGCCACCGTGGGGCGCGTCGTCAACGACGTGCTCGACGCGCTGGACCACACGCTCGGCCGCCTTCCGTTGCCGGGCGGCCGCACCATCCCCGTCAAGAACGTGTTCGGCTACGGTATCGCCGCGACGGCGCTGCTCATCCAGGTCGAGCGATACCTCCGTCGCACCAGGGAGCTGAAGCCGCTGTGAAGCTCACGCACGAGCAGGTACTTCAGTTGCTGCCGCACCGCCCGCCGTTCCTGCTGGTCGACGAGGTCGTCGACGGCGAGCCTGGCGTGCGCTGCGTGGCCGTCCGCACGCTGCGGGACGACGACTGGTGGTTCGCCGGGCACTTCCCCGGCAACCCGGTCATGCCCGGCGTGCTCATCGTCGAGGCGCTCGCGCAGACGGCCACCATAGCCGCCGCGAGCGCGCCTCCAGAGGCCGCGGCCGCCGGCGAGGTGCCGCCGTCCGCCGACGCCGCCCCCGGCGGCGATAAGGTCGGCCTGTTCGCCGGCGTCGACAAGGTGCGCTTCAAGCGGGTCTGCAAGCCCGGCGACACGATCACCCTCGAGGCCGAGATCGTCGCCGTGCACGGCCCCGTCGGTCGCGCCAGGGTCAAGGCCACCGTGGACGGCCGGCTGGCCTGCCGCGGCGAGCTCATGTTCGCCATCGTCGACGCCGCCGCCGTCGCCGCGGGAGAGGCCAGGCTGTGATCGGCATGCGTCGGGGCCTCGTGCGCGGCGCGCGCATCAGCGCGCTCGGTGTCCACGTGCCCGAGCGCGTGCTCACCAACGACGAGATAGGCCAGTTCCTGGACACGTCCGACGAGTGGATCACCACGCGCACGGGCATCCGTGAGCGGCGTATCGCGCGCGTGGACGAGGCGGCGAGCGACCTCGGCGAAGTCGCCGCGCGCCGCTGCCTCGAGCAGGGCGGCCTCGACGCCGCCGAGCTCGACCTCGTCATCGTCGCCACCATCTCGCCCGATCACATCATGCCGGCCACGGCTTCCATCGTGGCCGACAAGATCGGCGCGACCAAGGCCGGCGCGTTCGACGTCCAGGCCGGCTGCACCGGGTTCGTCTACGGCCTCGCCATCGCCACCGCGTTCGTCTCGGCCAACATCTACACGAACGTGTTGGTGGTGGGCGCCGAGGTGCTCAGCAAGATGGTCGACTGGGAGGACCGCAGCACCTGCGTACTCTTCGGTGACGGCGCCGGCGCGGTGCTCGTACAGCCCACCGACAACGGCAGCATCTTCAGCTTCGACCTCGGCAACGACGGCAGCGGCGCCCCGAACCTCCTCGTGCCGGCCGGGGGCAGCCGCATGCCGGCCACGTTCGACACCGTCCGCGACCACGAACACGCCATGCACATGACCGGCAGCGAGGTGTTCAAGTTCGCCACGCGCACCGTGGTCGACTCGTGCCAGAAGGTGCTCTCCGACGCTGAGATGACCGTCGAGGACGTCGACCTGTTCGTCCCGCACCAGGCCAACATCCGCATCATCGAGTTCGCGTCCAAGCGGCTGGGGATGTGCGAGGGCCAGGTGTTCGCCAACCTCGACCGCTACGGCAACACGTCGTGCGCGTCGATCCCGATCTGTCTGCACGAGGCCAGCAAGAGCGGCCGCCTCAAGAAGGGCGACACGCTGCTCATGGCCGGCTTCGGCGCGGGCCTCACCTGGGGCTCGTGCCTCACGAAGTGGGAGCTCTAGTCTAGCCTCGTGAGGAACCTCGTCGTCATGTTCCCCGGCCAAGGTTCGCAGGCCGTCGGTATGGGCTGCGACCTCGCGGCTGCAGAGCCGGAGATGCGCGATGCCTACGCTGAGGCCTCAGAGATGCTCGGCTACGACCTGCAGGACCTCTGCTGCCAGGGGCCGATCGACCGGCTGAGCCGTACCGACTTCACGCAGCCGGCGCTGCTCGCCGCCTCGGTGGGCATGTTCCGCGTGCTTCGCCGTGAGGGCCTGCGTTTTGACGTCGCCATCGGGCACAGCCTGGGCGAGTTCTCGGCGCTGGTCGCGACCGGCGCCGTCGACTTCAAGGACGCGCTGCGCATCGTGCGGCGGCGCGGCCAGGAGATGCTGCGCGCCGCCGACGCCAACCCCGGCGGCATGGCCGCCGTGCTCGGGCTGGAAGACGCCGCGGTCGAGGCGCTCTGCGCCGAGGTGGAGGGCGCCTGGCCGGCCAACTTCAACTGTCCCGGCCAGGTCGTGGTGAGCGGCACGAAGGCCGCGCTCGAGGAGTTGGCCGAGAAGGCACGCGGCGCCGGCGCCAAGCGTGTGATCTCGCTGCCGGTGAGCGGCGCGTTCCACTCGCCGCTGGTGGAGCCCGCGCTCGCGCCCCTGCGCCGGGAGTTCGAGAGCACCGACTGGCGCACGCCCGACCCCGGGTTCTTCTCGGGCTGCACCGTCCAGTACGAGACCGACCACTTCAGCAAGCTGCTGGAGGTCCAGCTCGTCTCGCCGGTGCGGTTCACCCAGACCGTGAAAACCCTGTACGCGCAGGGTTATGATTCGTTCCTGGAGGTCGGTCCGGGCGCAGTGCTCACCGGCCTGGTCAAGCGCATCGAGCCGCAGGCGCAGACCGCTCACGTGTCCGACTTGGCGACGCTGGTGGCGCTGCGTGACGACGGCCGCTATCTGGAGGACGCGTGACTGTAGAACTCGATCTCACCGGCGCAACCGCACTCGTGACCGGCGCCGGCCGCGGCATCGGCCGCGCCATTGCGCTGGCGCTGGCAGGCGCCGGCGCCGACGTGGCCGTCAACGACTTCGCCGATGAGGCGGCCTGCCAGGCCGTCGCGGCCGAGGTCGAGGCGCGCGGGCGCAAGGGCCTCGTCGTCATGGGCGACGTCTCCGACGAGGAGCAGGTGAACGCCATGGTCGAGCGGGCCGAGAAAGACCTGGGCCCGCTCTCCGTGGTCGTCAACAACGCCGGCATCACCCGCGACAACGTCGTCATGATGATGGACCCGGCGGACTTCGACTCCGTCATCGCCACGCACCTGCGCGGTACGTTCCTCGTGAGCAAGGCGGCGGCGCGCAGGATGTTCCGTCGCCGCACCGGTTGTATCATCAACCTTTCGAGCGTCGTCGGCCGCCGGGGCAACGCGGGCCAGGCCAACTACGCGGCGGCCAAGGCGGGGATCATCGGCCTCACCAAGTCGCTGGCCAAGGAGCTCGGCGCGCGCGGCGTGCGCGTCAACGCCATCGCTCCCGGCTACATCGACACGCCGATGACGCAGGCGCTTCCTGAGGAGACGAGGCAGCTGATCGTGGACGCGACACCACTCAAGGGCATCGGCACCACCGACGACGTGGCCATGGCCGTGGTCTACCTGGCCTCGCCGGCAGCTCGCTTCGTCACCGGAGTCACCCTGCCCGTCGACGGCGGCCTGGGCATCTGACGGGGCGCGCGGAGCACCGCATGGCAGACAGCAAACGCAGAGTCGTGGTCACCGGTCTGGGAGTCATCTCGCCGATCGGCAACGACGTGGACACCTTCTGGCGCCGCCTCGTGGCCGGTGAGTCCGGTGTGGGTGAGATCACCCGGTTCGACACCACCGGCTACAAGGTGCACATCGCCGCCGAGGTGCAGGACTTCGTCGCCGAGGACTACATCGACAAGCGCAAGGCGCGCCGGCTGGACCTCTTCAGCCGTTTCGCGGTCGCCGCCGCCATCGACGCGTCCAAGGACGCGTGCTTCGACCCCAAGCCGGAGGCCGAGCGGGTCGGCGCGGTGATGGCGAGCGGAGTGGGCGGCCTGCAGACGCTGCACGTGGAGACCGACAAGCTTCTCAATCAGGGGCCGGACCGCACCAACCCACTGCTGGTCCCTATGATGATCCCCAACATGGGCGCGGCGCAGGTCTCGCTCGAGCTGGGCACCAAGGGTCCGCTGAGCGCGACCTGTACTGCCTGCGCCGCCGCCTCGGACGCCATCGGCTACGCCGGCCGGCTCATCCGCGACGGCGCGGCCGAGGTCATGTTCGCCGGAGGTAGCGAGGCGCCGATCAGCCCGGTCGGTGTGTCCGGGTTCGCCGCCGCGCGCGCGTTGAGCACACGCAACGAAGACCCCGAGGGCGCCTCACGGCCGTTCGACGTCAACCGCGACGGCTTCGTCATCGGCGAGGGTGCCGGCGTGCTGCTGCTCGAGGAGCTCGAGCACGCGAAGGCTCGCGGCGCGCACATCTACGCCGAGCTGGCCGGCAACGGCATGAGCAGCGACGCCTTCCACATGACCCTGCCTGACGACAGCGGCGAACCCCAGGCGCGCGCCGTGCTAGCGGCGCTGCGCGAGGCCGGCATAGATCCGTCCGAGGTGGATTACATCAACGCGCACGGCACCTCGACCGGCCCCGGCGACATCGCCGAGAGCCGCGCCATCAAGCAGGCGCTCGGCCGTCACGCCTACGAGGTCGCCATCTCCTCCAACAAGTCGATGATCGGTCACTGTCTCGGCGCCGCCGGCGCTCTCGAGGCGGTTGCGACCGTCCTGACTATCGTCAACAGCCTGATACCGCCGACGATCAACCTCCACGATCCGGATCCCGAGTGCGACCTGGATTACGTCCCGCTCCAGTCCCGCTTCGCCAAGGTCGACGTCGCGGTCAGCAACAGCTTCGGGTTCGGCGGCCACAACGTGGCCCTGGTCTTCGGCCGGTACGACGGCTGACCGCGGCCTCAGGGCCGGGCGCGCCGGAGGGCGCAGCACCTCATGAGCATCACCGTCGAGATCGAACGCCGCAACAACGAGCCGGCCAGGCCCGAGTGGGTGTGCCCGTCGTGCCAGCAGGGCGCGCGGCACGGCGAGGTGCGCGCCAACCTCATGGTCTGCCCGCACTGCGGGCACCACCTGCGCATCGGCGCCCGCGAGCGGATCCGGCAGCTCACGGACGACGGTTCGTTTAGTGAGCTGTGGACGATGGTCACCACGCTCGACCCACTCGGGTTCGCCGACCTCGAGACTTACCCGGAGCGCGTGCGCGAGGCGCAGGCCAAGACCGGGCTCCAGGAGGCCATCGTCACCGGCACGGCGAGCATCGACTCCACACCCTGCGTGCTCGCCGTCATGGACTTCGGGTTCATGGGCGGCAGCATGGGAAGCGTGGTCGGCGAGAAGCTCTGGCGCAGCGCCGAACTGGCGAGTGGCGAGGACCTGCCGCTGGTCGCCGTCTGCACCTCTGGCGGCGCGCGCATGCAGGAGGGCATCCTCAGCCTCATGCAGATGGCCAAGACCAGCTGCGCCGTCGACCTCATCAACGAGGCCACCTCACCGTTCGTGACCATCCTTGCCGACCCGTGTACCGGCGGCGTGGTGGCCAGCTTCGCGACGCTCGCCGACGTCTGCGTGGCGGAGCCAGGCGCGCGGCTCTACTTCACCGGGCCGCGCGTCATCCAGCAGACCACCCACGAGGAGCTCCCCGAGGGCTTCAGCACCGCGGAGCGCAACCTCGACCTGGGCCACCTCGACGCCGTCGTCCCGCGCAAGGACCTCCGTGTCAGAGTAGGCAATTACCTGCGACTTCTGGGGGGAGGTGAGGAACCTGACCGAGGAAGAGAACCCGAAGACGGAGCAGGACGCTCGGGCCGGCTGGCTCAAGCAGCGGCTAAGCGAGCTCGGACGCTTGCCGCTTATGCCCGGCATCCATTTGTCCGAGGAGATAGAGAAGCTCCAGGGCCGTCTGAAGAAGCTCCAGCACGAGAGCCGGAGGCATGACACCTGGGTCACCGTCGAGATCGCGCGGCACAAGGAGCGGCCGCGCACACGTGACTACATCGGCTACCTGATCGACGGCTTCGAGGAGCTCAAGGGCGACCGCCTGCGGGCCGACGACCCCGCCATCGTCGGCGGGCTCGGCTGGTTCCGCGGCCGCGCCGTGCTCGTGGTCGGCCACCAGAAGGGCCGCACTCTCGACGAGCAGACGATCCACAACTTCGGCATGGCCAAGCCTGAGGGCTACCGCAAAGCGCAGCGGCTGTTCAAGCTCGCCGAGCGGCACGGACTGCCGGTGCTCACCTTCGTCGACACGCCGGGCGCGTACCCGGGCGTGGCCGCTGAGGAGGGCGGGCAGGCGCGCGCCATCGCCGAGAGCATGCTCAGGATGGCGCGCCTCACCGTGCCGGTGATCGCGACGATCATCGGCGAGGGCGGCTCGGGCGGCGCCCTGGCGCTCGCCGTCGCCGACCGCGTGCTCATGCTCGAGAACGCGACCTACTCGGTCATCACGCCCGAGGGCTGCGCCGCGATCCTCTGGCGCGACTCCGCGTTCGCTCCGCAGGCCGCGGAGGCGCTGCGGCCGACGGCGTCGCAGCTGTTCGAGCTCATGGCGGTGGAGAAGGTCGTGGAGGAGCCGCGAGGCGGCGCCCACCACAACCCCGAGCTCGCGGCGCAGTGGCTGGGCGAGTCCCTCGAGGAGGCCCTAGCCGAGCTCGACCAGATTCCCGCCCTGGAGCGGCGGCGGCAGCGCCGCGAGCGGTTCCGTCGCCTCGGCCGCTGGAGCGACCCCGAGCAGCCGCCCGGCAGCTACTCGCTGTTCGGCGGCTACACGGCTCCTCTGGAGTGAGCGCCCGCCCGAGGTCCGGAGGCGCCCGCCGCGCCCGCCTCGGGCGTCCGCTTGCGGGCGCGCTCCTCACACTCGTCCTGCTTGCGCTGGTCCCGTTCGTCGCGGCCGGCGCGACGGCGTGCGGCTCTGCCGCGGACGCCAACGAGACCGCGGCCTATCTCGGCTCGTGGCAGCGCGTCGTGGGCGGTGAGGCGGACTCCCAGCAGATGCTGCTCGTCGAGCAGCAGGACGGCGCGGTGCG
>CAVOMB010000030.1:0-11661 GCA_963696935.1 uncultured Thermoleophilia bacterium
TCCACGGCCCGCTCGCGTGCCTTGGCCACGAACCACTCCTGCGCATTGCGCTGCTCCTCGCCGTCCTTGGGCCAGATGTGCGTCCAGGAGCCGTCGGCGCCGAGCACCCGCGTCTTCATGTTGTCGTTCATGTACGTCGGCAGGATCTCGTCGCGGATGCGGCGCAGGATGCCCTGGTCACGGACCGGGAAGAGGATCTCGACCCGGCGGTTCAGGTTGCGCGGCATGAGGTCGGCGCTGCCGAGGATGATCTCTTCGTCCCCGCCGTTGCGGAACTAGTAGATGCGGCTGTGCTCGAGGAAGCGGCCCACGATGCTCCGCTCCGTGATGTTCTCGCTGACGCCCGGCACACCCGGCCGCAGGCAGCACATGCCGCGCACGTTGAGGTCGACCTTCACGCCGGCCTGCGAGGCGCGGTACAGCTTGCGGATCATCGGCTTGTCGACCAGCGAGTTCATCTTGAAGATGAGGTGCGCCTCGCGCCCGGCCTCGGCGTGGGCGATCTCGCGGTCGATGCGCTCGGACATGCCCTGGCGGATGCTCACCGGAGCGACCAGCAGCTTGCGGTACGCGGTCGCCTGCCCGCCGCCGGTCAGGTGGTTGAACACCAGGTTGGCGTCGGCGCCGATGTCGTCGTCGGCGGTGAGGTAGCCGAGGTCGGTGTACTGCTTGGTGGTCACGCTGTTGTAGTTGCCGGTGCCGAGGTGCGTGTAACGCCGGATCCGCTCTCCCTCGCGCCGTACCACCTGCAGGGCCTTGCAGTGCGTCTTGAGCCCGATGAGGCCATACACCACGTGCGCGCCTTCACGCTCCAGCGCCTTGGCCCAGCCGATGTTGCTCTCCTCGTCGAAGCGCGCCTTGAGCTCGACCAGCACGGCGACGTCCTTGCCGTTGGCGGCCGCCTCCATGAGCTGCTCGACGGCCGGCGCGTTGCGGCCTACGCGGTAGAGCGTCTGCTTGATGCCGAGGACGTCGGGGTCGTTGGCGGCCGCGCGCAGGAACTCCACCACCGGGTCGAACGAGTCGTAAGGGTGGTGCAGCAGCACGTCGCGGTGGCGGATGGCGGCGAAGAGCTCCGCGCCCTCCAGCCCGGCGATGGCCGGCGGCACCGACTGGACCAGCGGTGCGTACTTGAGCTCCGGCCGGTCGATGGAGCCTGCGCCCCACAGGCTGCTGAGGCCGAGCGGCGAGCGCACCTCGTAGATGTCGGTCTCGCTCGAGCTCGAGGTTCTCGGTGAGGATGTCGCGCACACGCGGCGGCATCTTCTCGTCGATGGTGACGCGGATGACCGAGCCGAACCGGCGCCGGCGGACGAACTGCTCGATGGTCTCGAGGAGGTCGTCGGCCTCCAGCTCCTGGATGGCGAGCTCGGCGTCGCGGGTCACACGGAACGCGTGCGACTCGAGCACGTCCATGCCGGGGAACAGAGTGGCGAGATTGGCGGCGATGACCTGCTCGAGCCAGGTGAACCACTGGTGCTCCACGCCGTCCTCGGGGACCTCCGCGCCGGCCGGCTGCTTGACCGGCACCAGGCGCGGCAGCGACTCCGGGACCTTGACACGCGCGAACCGGTCGTCGCCGTTGGCGTCGCGCAGGAGCACGCCGAGGTTGTGACTCATGTTGGAGATGTGCGGGAAGGGCCGTCCGGGGTCGAACGCCAGCGGCGTGAGCACCGGGAAGACCCTCTCCTCGTAGTACTTGCCGAGCACGGCCTTCTGCGCGGCGTCGAGATCGGCGTAGTCGACGATGTGGATGCCGGCGGCATCCAGCTCGGGCCGGAGCTCGCTGAAGCACTGGCGCGCCGCCTTCATGACGCCCCAGGCGCGCTCCTGGGCCAGCGGGAGCAGCTGCTGCGGCGTGTAGCCGTCGGCCGACGCCTCGGTGACACCGGCCTCGACCTGCTGCCGCAGGCCGGCGATGCGCACCATGAAGAACTCGCCGAGGATCGAGCCGACGATGCCGACGAACTTGACGCGCTCGATGAGCGGGTTGTTGGCGTCGCGGGCCTCGTCCAGCACGCGGTCGAAGAAGTCGAGCATGCTGAGCTCGCGGTTGATGAAGAGGGCGGGGTCGCGCAGGTCCGCGTCGGTGAGTTCGGCCTTGGCCTCGAGCTCTCCGGTGAACTCCTCCTGTGCTGCCCGGGTGGTGGCCTTGACGGCCTCCCGCCCGTGGTACTCCTCCACGCGCGTGCGGTCCTGGCCCGTCACTGCTACCTCCTCAGCGTCCGGGGCGCTGCCGCGCCCCGGTGGTTCTGGTCGTCTCCGGTCGTCTTCGTCCGGGCCTGTCAGTATATGCCGGAATTGTGAGCGTCCCTGTGTTCGGATGGGACGGCAGAACGGCGGCGGGCGGCGGTCACCAGATGGTGGACCCGCCGGCCGCCGCCGTACGCCCGTGGGCTCAGAAGCCCATGTTGTCGACGCGCTCGACGCCGGGCACCACGTTCTTGAGGTGCCGCTCAACGCCGTTGGTCAGCGTGAGCTGGGACATCGGGCACCCTGCGCAGGCGCCCTGGAGGCGCACCTGGACGACGCCGTCGTCCAGCACGTCCACCAGCTCGATGTCGCCACCGTCTGCCTGGAGAGCCGGGCGGATGTCGCCCAAGGCCTTCTCGACCTGCTCCTTGATCTCTGCCATGTGAATTGTCACCTCCCCGTCGCCTGCGGGCGGCCACTGGCGACACACGCGCGTCGCCGCGCGTCTGTCAGGGCCGCGAACGTCATCGTCTGGAGCTCCTCGGTGAGGAGCGTCTCGACTCCGTGCCAGAAGTCGTGCGTGTCGCATCCGTCGTCGGCGCACGGTTCCACGCGCTGGCGACAACGGCACAGGATGATCGGTCCCTCCACGGCCTCGTACACGTCCCGCACGGTGATGTCCGCCGCCGGGCGCGTCAGCATGACCCCGCCCTGGTGGCCACGCTGCGTGCGCACCAGGTCGGCGCGCGCCAGGTCGTGGACGACCTTGGCGAGCCGGGGGCCAGGGATGTGCTGCGCCAGGGCGATGTCGCCGGTGTGCAGCACCGCGCCGGGCTCGTGACGCGCGAGCTCGTACACGGCGCGGACGGCGTAGTCAGCCTGGGTGGAGAGCTTCATGGACCCTTTGTACCCTAATTGGAGAAGAATGTCCAATTACTCGCCTTTGATCCAAGGCGCGGGCAGAGCTGCTATCAGGCTTCGTCCCAGACCCAGAGGAGGTTCTCGCGATGCACCGCCTGGTACACCTCGTCGACCTGGACGCCGCCGGCGAGGAACCGCTCCGGCGGCAGGTCGATCTCGCCGCGGCCCGCCCCGGCGGCCTTGGCCGCGGCGACAGCCTCGTAGACGCCGACCACGTAGCGCTCGTTGGCGTCGATGATGCGCTTGTCCATCGAGGGGCCGTGCGCCGGCACGACGAGGTCGACCGGCAACTGCTTCAGCCCGCGCAAGGTGCGCACCCACTCGTCGCGGCCGTCGCGCTGGCAGAAGTTGGGCAGCGGCCACTCGACCGTGTCGCCGCCCAGCAGCAGACGGCTCCCGGTCAGGAACACCACGAGCGAGTCCTCGCTGTGCCCCGGGCTGTGGATGAGGTGCACGGTCTCGCCCTCGTCGGCGAAGGTGAGCCTGTCACCGAACGTGATGGTCGGGAGCGGGACGCCCTCGGGCGGCGGCAGGCGAAGGGACTCGTCTCCGCCCTGCAGCTCCGCCTGGATGAGGCGCGGGCAGCCGCGCTGCGCGACGATGTCCACCCCCGGGAAGGCGGCGTTGCCGAACACGTGGTCCCAGTGGTGGTGCGTGTCGATCACGAGCCGGCCGCGGTCGCCGGCCTCCGCATCGAGAAAGGCGAGGACCGGGAGCATGTCGTCGGGCCCGGTGAGCGTGTCGACGACGATCGCGCGGCGCGGCGTGAGCACCACCGTCGACAGCGTCGGGAACCCCTCGGCATCGATGACATGCGCCCACACGGACGGCGCCAGCTGCTGCATCGCCTCTCCCCTCTCTCTCCTCACTCAGACTCAGACCGACCGGGGACACTCTCCCCGCCGCACGGTTCCCGCCCGGCTAGACGATCACCAGATCCTGAGGCGCGAGCGTGAGCCGCTCCACGCCGCCGGCAGTGACGACCCACGTGTTCTCGATGCCGACCGCGCCCAGCCCGGGCAGGACGAACTTGGGCTCGAGCGCGAAGACCATGCCCGCCTCGAGCTCGAGGCTGCTGCCGGTGAGCACCGGCAGCTCGTCGAGTTCAAGGCCGATGCCGTGGCCGACGTACGGCACCTGCCCGGCGCCGTGGCCCATGAAGTGCGCGGCGAGGCCCGCGGCCGCCGCGGCCGCCCGGGCAGCGTCCCACACCTCGCTGCAGCGCGCGCCGGGCCGCGCCGCCCCCGTCGCCGCATCCTGCACCTGCAGGGCGGCGTCGTAGGCGCGCACCAGCGCGTCGGGCAGCGCGCCGATGGAGAACGACCGCGTGAAGTCCGCCATGTAGCCGTCGCGCACGGGGACGAAGTCGAAGACGACGGGCTCCCCGCGGCCGATGCGACGGAAGCTGACGCCCTGGGCCACGGAGGCGCTGAGGCCGGTGCCGGCCAGCGGCGTGTCGAGATAGCTCGGCACACACCCGCTGACGCCGGTGAGCAGCTGGCCGTAGAACATCTCCTGGTTGAAGCCGCGCATGCGGATGTAGCCCTCGTGGCCCAGGCGCCGCGCCTCGGCCTCGACGCGGCCGGCGAACTCGACCTCCGTGAGCCCTTCGTGCAGGAGGCCGGGGATCAGGCCGCTGACCTCGTCCGCCACGGCGGCGGAGGCCCGGATGCGCTCGACCTCCCAGGGTGACTTGACGGCTCGCTGTCGCACGATGGCGCGCCCAACGTCTTCGAAGGCCGCTTGCGGGAAGAGCTTCTCCAGGCGGCGGAACAGCGCCACGGGCAGCACGTCCAGCTCCAGGCCCAAGCGCGCCGGCAGGCCGCCGAAACGAGCGGCGATGGCCGCCGGCAGGTCCTTGGGCGAGGCCAGGTGCTCGATCGCGCCGAGCGCCGACTCCAGCCGGGCGCGCTCGGGCACCTTGCGCACGAAGAGCGCCGGGTCGCCCTCGGCCGGCACATAGAGGTACGACTGCTGAACCGTACCAGCATAGTAATAGAGGTCGGCGTTCTGGTGCAGGAGGGCGGCGTCGAGACCGAGGTCCGCGAGGCCGGCCTGCAGGCCGGAGACGCGGACCTTCAGCTCCGCCGCCGGCACCAGCACGGCGCGCGGCTCGACCAGCCTGCCGTCCTCCGGCTCCGCGCTCACATCACCGTGACGGTGAGCGTCTTCCACGCCGCGATGGCGACGAGCACGAGGACGATGGCGGCCACCGCAAGGCCATCGGACTGCTCGAACGGCCGCCGCGGATCCTTACGGCCGCCGAGCATCATGGCGAACATGGTCACCGCGCCGCCGACCAGCCCGCCGATGTGCGCCTGCCAGGAGATGCCCCCGGAGCTGAACGTGAAGACGAGGTTGATGACGAGCAGGAACAGCACGTTGCCGAGCAGCGACCGCGACTGGAAGTCGCGTCCGCGGTTGAGGAACGCGTGCACGGCGAGGGCGCCGAACGCGCCGAAGATGGCGCCGGAGGCGCCGACGACCGCCGCGCCGAGCGGCGCCGCCGTGATCACCAGCACCGACCCGGCGAAGCCGGCGATGAAGTACAGCAGCAGGAACTTGGTGCGCCCGAGCACGGCCTCCATGAACCCGCCGACCACCCACAGCGCCCACATGTTGAACACGATGTGCAGGATGCCGCTGTGCAGGAACATCGAGGTGAACATGCGCCAGTACTGGTGGTCGAGCAGCACCTTGTAGACGATGAGCGCGCCCCACTGGTCCATCCAGTTGCCGAGGGCCGGGAGCAGGCCGAACACGAACACGGCCACGTTGATGGCGACCAGAGTCTTGGTGACCGAGAAGCCGCCGGCGCCGCCCAGTGCCCCGGCGTCCCAGCGCGAGCGTGTCTGCGCGCGGGTGACGACCTTGGCTCTCGACCCGCGCGTGTTCTGCTCCTTGACGCACTCGGGGCAGCGGAACCCGACCGGCGCCGGGATCATGCACTCGTGGCAGATCGGCCGCCCGCAGTTGGAGCACGAGACGCCCGTCTCGCGGTCCGGGTGGCGATAGCAGTACTTGACGTCGATGTCGTCGGGCATCTTCGTCTCGAAGTCGGGCGGCAGGTCGCCGCCCGGGAAGCGGTACACGTTACCCATCAGGTTTCCTCTACCGGAGCGGGGAGTTGCGCAAACAGGGTGCGCAACCACGGAGGCATGGCGCAGGCACGGCCCGTCCCGCGCTCGCAGACGGCCAGCCGCGTGTAGCCGGTGACCAGCAGCAGGCCGTCCTCACGGGTGATCTCGTAGTCGAACGCGAACGACGCAGGACCGAGCGAGGCGAGTGCGGCGCGCACCGTGAGCAGGTCGTCCACGCGTGCGGGGCGGAGATACTTGATGCGCGCCTCGACCACCGGGAGGATGATGCCCTGCTCGAGTATCCTGCCGATGGGGTAGCCGAGCGCCCGGAGCCACTCGACGCGGACCACCTCGAAGTAGGTGAGGTAGTTGGCGTAGTAGCAGACCTGGTCGGCATCGGTGTCCGCGTAGCGGACACGCACGCGCGTCGAGAAGCTGGGCTGTGACGTCGGCGGCGTGCTCACACGGGCGAGTCTAGCACGGCGCCGCGTGCAGCTCCTCCGGCCGCCTTCCGGCCCCCGTACGCGGCGAAGGCGGGGCGCCGAAGCGCCCCGCCTTCGCGGAAGAGCCGGTGTCGCCGCGATCAGGCGAACGCGACCTTGGCGGCCTCGGTGAAGATGTCGAACGCGTAGTCCAGGTCCGCATCGCTGAGATTGAGTGGCGGGAGGAACCGGACGCAGTTACCGAACGCGCCCGCGCCCATGATGATGAGGTGCCGCTTGTTGCACTCGGCCATGAACGCCTTGGCGGCGGCGGCGTTGGGCTCCTTGGTGCCCGGCACGACGCACTCGATGGCGTCCATGAGGCCCTTGCCGCGGACCTCGCCGATGCACGGGTACTGCGCCTGCATGTCGGTGAAGAACTTGCGCAACTTCTCGCCCTGACGATCGGCGTTGCCGAGCATGCCCTCTTCCCTCATGACGTCGATGGTGGCGACGCCGGCGGCGCAAGCGACGGCGTTGCCGCCGTAGGTGCCGCCCATGGAGCCGGGCAGCGCCTTGTCCCACAACTCGGCCGGCGCGGCGATGGCGCCGAGCGGATAGCCGGAGGCGATGCCCTTGGCGATGGTCATGATGTCCGGCTTGACGTCGTAGTACTCGTGGCAGAACCACTTGCCGGTGCGGCCGAAGCCGGCCTGGATCTCGTCGATGATAAGCATGGCGCCGATCTCGTCGGCGATGGCGCGCACGCCCTGCATGTACTCCTTGGTCGGCACGATGAAGCCGCCCTCGCCCTGGATGGGCTCGATGATGATGGCGGCGACGTCGTCACCGTAGATCTCGGCACGCAGCACGCGGCGCAGGTCGTCGAGCGCGTAGTCGGTGGGGTCCTCGCTGGCCGGCGTGCGGTACGGGTAGCAGTACTTGGCGTGATAGATGCTGCCGACGAGCGGCTCGTGGTGGCCGCGGTAGTGCACGGCGGAGTCGGTGAGCGCCATGGTGAGGTGCGTGCGGCCGTGGAACGCGCCCTGGAAGGCGATGACGCCCGGGCGGCGCGTGGCCTGCTTGGCCAGCTTGACGGCGTTCTCGACGGCCTCGGCGCCGGAGTTGGCGAACATGAACTCGTCGTGCGTGTCGGGGACGATCTCCGCGAGCTTCTCGGCGAGCTCGAGCATGGGGCCGTGGCGGTAGATGTTCATCTGCGCGTGGGCGACCTTGCCGGCCTGCTCCTGTACGGCCTTGACCACCTTGGGGTGGCAGTGGCCGGTGTTGACCACGGCGATGCCGACCACGAAGTCGAGCCATTTGCCGCCGTCCGTGTCGTAGACCCAACTGCCCTCGGCGTGGTCGATGGTGATGGGCGCCACCGGCCCGAGGAAGTGGGGCATGTGCTTCATGTACGTGGGTTTGTCTGCAGACACCGTCATGAATTGACCTCCAAGTCGGAACGTGCCTCAAGGAAGAAGGGAGATGCCGTACGCAGCACCCCCACGGCTCGAGCAGACTCTACCAGAGCCACTTCGTCGAACGGAGACCGGGGCAACCTACGCGCGACACGACAGAACGGCTCCGTTTGGCCAAGTTGGACAAATGAACGATGCGTGAGCGTTGGTGTTCCCTTTTGCGCGACTGTGTGTTGACAGCGGAGGGCGGCAGGGGGAGAATCGTGACAGAATTCACAGCGTTCGTTCTGTAACGAACTTGCAGGGACGACACCACACCCACCGCCCGGGGAGCCTTTGTGGTATCGAGAAGGACCGTAGCACGCATGAGCCGGTACCGGCGGCTGCTGCAATCCCTGCACGAGGGCGGCGTCGAGAGCATCTACTCCCACCAGCTCGCCCGCCACGCCGTGGTCAGCGCCGCCCAGGTGCGGCGCGACCTCATGGAGATCGGCTATTCCGGCAGCCCCAACAAGGGCTACGACGTGGCCGCCTGCATCGACAGCATCTCGCACTTCCTGGACGGCCCGGTGCGCCAGGAGGTCGTCCTGGTGGGCGCCGGCAACCTGGGGCACGCGGTGCTCTCGCACTTCGCCGACAAGAGCGCGTCGGTGGCCATCGTCGCCGCGTTCGACTGTGACCCCGGGCTCGACGACACGCTGGTGCACGGCGTGCGCTGCTTCGACATCGCGCGCATGGAGGCGCTGGTCCGCGACCTGGGCATCCAGATCGCCGTGCTCACGGTGCCCGGCTCGGCAGCGCAGGAGGTCGCCGACACCCTCGTGCGCGCGGGCGTGAAGAGCATGATCAGCTTCGCGCCGACGCCGCTGGCCCTGCCCAACGAGATCTTCGTCGAGTACATGGACATCACGGCGGCGCTCGAGTCGGCCGCCTACTTCGCCCGTCTCGGCGGCCGCGAAGAGCCGCAGACGAACGGCGACGGCGAGATCGAGCCGATCGTCAAGAAACTGGAATCCCTGCTCGCGAGGTCGCACATGAAGCTCGAGGATCTGGCCACCAACATCGGCGCGCGCATCGTGACCCAAGGCAGGCCGGGCGGCACCAAAGTCGCCAAGGTCTACGCCGGCGACCGCGTGAGCGACCTGCTCAACGAGGCGTCCGAGAAGACGCTGCTGGTCAGCAACCTGGCCAGCGTCCAGATGCTGCGCGTCGCCGAGCTCATGGACGTGCCCGGCATCTGCTTCGTCAACGGCGTCGAGCCCGACGCCGAGATGATCCGGCTGGCGCGCGACAACGACACCCTGCTCATGGTCTCGCCGCAGGGCGTGTTCGAGACCTGCGGCCTCATCTACGCAGCGCTCGACGGGGAGCGGTCTTCCTGAGCATGGAGCACCTGGTCTACGACATCCGCTGCGGGGACTTCACGAGCGCGGGCGCAGCCTCCCGTGACCTCAAGCAGCACCTCAAGCGCATCGGCGCCGAGAGCGACGCCGTCCGGCGGGCCATGATCGCCGCGTACGAGGCCGAGATGAACGTGGTCATCCACGCCGAGGGCGCCGGCCGCCTCGAGGCGGCCGTCAGCGACGGCCAGCTCGACGTCGACGTGGTCGACGAGGGACCGGGCATCGCCGACGTGACTTCGGCGCTGCGCGAGGGCTGGTCGACAGCTTCTGCCGAGGCGCGCGCGCTCGGGTTCGGCGCCGGCATGGGACTGCCCAACATCCTACGCAACGCCGACCGCATGGACGTGACTTCCACGCCGGGTGAGGGCACCCGCGTCAGCTTCACCGTGTCGCTGCGGCCGGAGGCCGCCGACCACGGGGCGCGGCCCTCCTCGCTCGGCGTCGTCGCCGAGCTCTGCAAGGAGTGCCGCCACTGCCTGGTCGCCTGCCCGACGGCCGCGATCCGCGTACGCGACGCGCGGCCCGACGTGCTCGACCACCTCTGCGTCGACTGCACCGCCTGCATCGGCGCGTGCGCGCCACGGGCGCTGACCATGACCGACGCGCCCGGCGCACTCGGCGGCGGCGACGTGCTCGTAGTTCCGCCGGCGCTGCTCGCCGGGTTCGGCGAGCACTCTGTCGTCGCGGTGGTCGAGGAACTCCGCGGCCTCGGCTACGACGAGGTGCTCTCGGTGCACCGCTACGAGGACGACCTGCGGCGCGCCGTCATCGGCCTCGCCGCGACCGGCGACGCCCCCGCGCCGCTGATCTCGCCTGTGTGCCCCGCCGTGGTCAACCTCATCGAGGTCAAGTTCCCCTCACTGCTCGAGCACCTCGCGCCGCTCGCTTCCCCCTGGGAGGCCGCGCAGCTGGCGCTCGACGACCGCGCGGCCACGTTCGCCGTCTCGTGCCCCAGCCAGCGCAGCGCGCTGCTCGCCCAGAAGCCCACGGCCCAGCGCGACACGGTGACGACCGGGGCCGTCCGCGAGGCGGTCCTGCCCCGGCTGGCCGCCCGCGCGCAGCACCACGCCACCGGCGGCGCGGCCTCCGCGCCCCAGGCCGGCGGCGCCGACGACCTGCTCGTGGTGACCGGCGTGCCGCACGTGCTCGCCGTGCTCGAGGCCGTCGAGGACGGCCGGCTCCCCGGCGTTTCGGCGATCGAGCCGTACATGTGCGACGGCGGCTGCTTCGGCACGCCGTTGCTGACCGAAGACGCCTCAGTAGCCGCATGGCGCTGGGACGCCGTCGCCGGCGAGGCTCCGGGCCAAGGCGGCAGCCAGGCTCGCACCCGTCCCTATCGCGCCCGCCGCGGCATCCGCCTGGACGCCGACATGGCGGTCGCCATCCAGAAGCTCACCCGGCTGGACGCCGAGACCCGCGCCCTGCCCGGAAGAGACTGCGGCGTGTGCGGTGCACCCACGTGCGCCGCGCTCGCCGAAGACATCGTCAGCGAGCGCGTCGCACGCGCGCTCTGTCCGTACGTCCGCCCCGTGGAGGAGGAGAGCGCGACATGAAGCTCGGCGACATCGCACGCGAGCTCGGGTTCGCCGAGCTCACGCCGGAAGTACCCGGCGCCAAGGACATCGACATCGACCGCGGCTACGCGTCCGACCTGCTGAGCGACGTGTTGGCGCACGCGCCCGAGGGCGGTCTGCTGGTCACCCTGCAGGTCCACCTGAACGTCATCGCCGTCGCCAGCCACGCAGAGCTCGCCGCCGTGGTGTTCGCCGGCAACCGCAAGCCCGAGGACGACGTGCTGGCCAAGGCGGCCGTCGAGGGCCTGGCGCTCTACTCGTCCCCGGCCGATACCTTCGACATCGCCGGCCGGCTGTACGCCCTCGGCGTGAAGGGGACCCATGCGTGAACGTCTGCTTCGCAGACCTGCACGTGCACACCGCACTGTCTCCCTGCGCGGACGACGCGATGACCCCGCCGGTGATCGTCGGCGCCGCGCTTGTTGAGGGCCTTGCCATGATCGCCGTCTGTGACCACAACAGCGCCCGCAACGTCGCCGCCGTCCAGGAGGCCGCCGGCGACCACCTCGTCGTGCTCGCCGGCATGGAGATCACCACGGCCGAGGAGTGCCACGTGGTCGGCCTCTTCCCCGACGCTGCGGCTGCGGAGGCCGCCGGCGCCGAGGTCGGAGCCTCCCTCGGCGCCATCGACGACGGCTACGAGACCT
>CAVOMB010000031.1:0-52675 GCA_963696935.1 uncultured Thermoleophilia bacterium
ACTCCCGTCGCAATCTGTCGGTGAACTCCTCCAGCGCGACCATCGAATCCACGTCAAGCAAACGAATATCATCCGCCAGTTTCGCATTGGCCCCGGGCAGCACTAACTCCGGTTCTAGACCAAGCAAAGGCACGGCGAGAAACGCGCGCGTGGTTATATTGGGGTCTGGAATCGCCAGGTCCGGCTCATCCGTTAGGGCGTCGCCATATACGGTGATGTCGAGATCGATCGGCCGCGGCGCGTTCTTGTCGAGGCCGCGAACTCTGCCCAGAGCGTCTTCAATCGGCCTCAGAACCTCGAACTTCAGCTTGCGCGACGGTATATCGGTTTCTATCTCGACGGCGCCGTTATAGAAATCCGGCCCATCGGGAGAACCCTGTGCCGGGGTCCGGTAGAAAGTCGAAATGCCTACGATACGCGTTGTCTCGCCGAGCATTCGCAGAGCGGCCGGGATGCTCGACTCGGGGGCGATGTTGGAGCCCACGCCTATGAAGACACGCGGCATCAGTCGCCCCTGACGCGCGAGATCTCGACAGCCACGGTTCGTGCGAACCTCAGCGCTCCCGGTTTCTCGACGGTCACGTCCACCTGCTCGACTCGCTCGAATCCCAGACACAGGTCCGCGATTGCCTGCGCGAGAGTCTCCACCAGCGCAAAGCCGCTGCTTTCCACCAGGGTCACGATCAATTTCTTCACGGATTTGTAGTCCACCGTGTCGTTGACGTCATCAGACCTGCCGGCGAGTGCAAGATCGGCGTGAAGCGTGACCGTGATGACCACGTCCTGCTTCTCATTGCGCTCCTCGGGATAGACCCCTATGATGCACCGCAGAGCGATGTCTCGAATTGTTATCCTATCCAAATCCAGCCTCGCGAAGGTGCCTTCCGCCATCAACGAATATCACCTGCCCGGTGATGAACTCGCTTTGAACCAGGAAAAGAATGGCCTCGGCCACGAACTCAGGGCTCCCGATCCTCTTCAGCGGCAGCTCGTCCTTGAGCCCTTCTATGTAGCTCTCGGGCATTCCTTCCGGCGGCATTCATGGCCGTCTGGGGCCTTGGTGACGTGCCACTGAGATTTTCCTCCAGAAGGATTTAGAGTCCGGCCCTATGGAAGGGAGACGGACGATGAAGAGGCAGCGTTTTACGGAAGAGCAGATCATCGGGGTTTTGCGGGAACACGAGGCCGGCGCGAAGGCGGCGGACCTGGCTCGCAAGCACGGGATCTCGGAAGCGACGCTTTACAACTGGAAGGCCGGGCTCAGCCGCTCGTCACCAGGTAGCCCGCGCCCTGCAAGGTCCGCGCCATGCGATAGCCCGTCATGCGCGGCAGCCCAAGCTCGGCGGTCATCTCGTCGAGACTCCAGGCGCGATGCTCGGCGTCGAAGAGCGCCAGCATGGCGAGCCCTTTGGCCAAGGCTTGCACCACGAACTGGTTGTCGGGATGCTCAGGAGCTCCCTTGACGCGATCGCTCGTAGTCGCGGGGCTGGATCCGAGCGGCTTGGTCATCTGCGTCCCCTTCAGAGGCAGGCCGGCAAAATCTGGTATCAGTATACCGCTCCCACCGCCGTGCAGGATGAGGCGTGGTCGGCCCGGCGGCTGGCCTGCCCGGCGGCGGAAGGGCGGCTGGGTGAGACATCCCTCGGTCATCGTTCCTCCATCGCGGTCATCTGCGACCCGAGGCCACTTGCCTGCGCACTTTCCATCAACAGTGGACGGCAGTCAATCCATAGAGGACCTAGCTGCAAATCGAGCTGTTCTGTGCGTTGCCTTGGCGCCGCTGAACGGCTAGAGTGCGGTCCATGCCGTCCCAGCCGCCCGCCTGTCGTGACAAGACCGAATCAGCCGAACGCTGGCCCGCGCGCCTCGTCGGCGGCCGCCTGCGCGAGGCCCGCCAAGGCCGCGACATGACGCAGGACGACGTCGCCCGCGAGGCCGGCCTCACCAAGTCGTTCGTCAGTGCCGTGGAGCGCGGTGAGACGTCGCCTTCCATCGGCTCGCTCTACCGCCTGTGCGAAGTGCTCGGCGTGTCGATCGCCGAGCTGTTCGAGACCGTGGCGACGCCGGAGAGCAACGTCGTCCGGCGGGCGGACGTGCGTGGCATCTCCTTCGGCGGCGAGGGTGTCGAGAACCACGTCCTCTCTCCTCGCGCCGAGCGCCGCGCCCAGGTCATCGAAACGCACGTCACGCCGGGCGGGTCGCCCGGTCCGGAGCCCTGGTCGCACTCGGGCGACCTCGTCATCGCCACCGTCCTCGAGGGCCGGCTCGAGTTCCGCTTCGAGGACCACACCACGGTGCTGGAGGCCGGCGACACGATCTCCTACTCGCCGGCCGACCCGCACTCCTGGGGCAACCCGAGCGACGACGATCCGGCGGTCGCGCTGTTCTTCGGCATGCCGGCCGAGTACTGACGCCGACGATCCCCGACGCGAGCCCGCGGCGGCCGCCGACGACATCGTCCCGGCGTCCCGGTTACCAGCCGGGTAAGCTCAGCACCATATGAGAACGTCTTGGCGCATCCTCAAGCTGCTCGGCGACTACAAGTGGCTCACCATCCTGGGCTTCGCCTTGGCCTTCGCCCAGATGGGGCTCGGTCTCGCCATCCCACGCATCATCCAGCTGGCCACCAATGACGCCCTTCCCCCAAACGGCCAGACCGGGATGCTGGTGACCTACGGGCTGGATCTGCTCGGCATCGTCCTCGTCCGCTTCGTCGTCGGCATCGGCCGGCGGCTTGCCACCGGCAGAGTCAGTCTCGACATCGAGTACGACCTGCGGAACCGGATGTGGTCGCACCTCCTCCGTCAGTCATTCGGCTACTTCGACCGCTGGCCGACCGGTCAGTTGATGAGCCGAGCCATGAGCGACATCCAGAACGTGCGCATGTTTCTCGGGTACGGTCTCGTCTTCTTCGCCACCAACATCGTCATGATGGTCGCCATCTCCGTCATCCTCTTCTTCCTGGACTGGAAGCTCGCGCTGATGTCCCTCGCGTTCATGCCGTTCCTGCTGCTGGTGACGATCCGCTTCAGCTTCCGCCTCAAGCCGATCCTGATGGACGTGCAGCAGAAGATCGCCGACGTGACGGCGGCCGCCGAGGAGAACGTGGTCGGCAGCCGCATCGTGCGCATCTTCGCGCGCGAGGACGACGAGCTGGTCAAGTTCAGCGACCGCAGCTACAGGGTCTTCGAGGCCAGCGTCGCGGCTGCACGCACACGCGCGGTCTACATCCCGCTCATCGCCTTCATCCCGAACGTCGCCGTGGCGTTCCTTCTGTACTACGGCGGCCGCCAGGTGATCGAGGGGAACCTCAGCACCGGCTCCCTCATCGCCTTCTACCTCTATCTCATGATGCTGGTGGGTCCGGCCCAGGTGATCGGCTGGCTCACCGGACTGGCGCAGCGGGCGATCGCCAGCGGCGAGCGCGTCTACCAGGTGCTGGACGCACCGCTCGAGATGACGGAGAAGCCGGATGCGCAGCCGCTGCGGGACGCGTTCGGACTGACGGCAGCGGAGTTCACCGCCGCCGGCTCTGTCGCGGGCGCCGGCCCCACCGGCTCCGTCACGTTCGACGACGTCTGGTTCAGCTACGTCGACCGGCCGGTGCTGCGGGGCGTGAGCCTCGAGGTCCCGGCCGGCAAAACCATTGCGCTGGTCGGCCACACGGGCTGCGGCAAGACGACGCTCACCAACCTCGTGCCGCGCTTCTACGACACCGGCGGCGGCAGGGTGCTCATCGACGGCCAGGACGTGCGCGACCTGCAGCTCACCGATCTGCGACGCCACATCGGCATCGTGAACCAGGACCCGTTCCTCTTCAGCACGTCGATTGCCGAGAACATCCGCTTCGGCAAACCCGAGGCGACTGACGAGGAGGTGCGCGCGGCGGCGCGGACCGCCCAGGCCGACGACTTCATCGAGGCGCTCCCCGAGGGCTACGAGACAGTGATCGGGGAGCGCGGCTTCACCCTCAGCGGCGGCCAGCGGCAACGCATCGCGATAGCGCGGGCGCTCGTGATGGACCCGCGTATCCTCATCCTCGACGACGCCACCAGCAGTGTGGACGTGGAGACGGAGTTCCGCATCCGGGCCGCGCTGCAAGAAGTGATGCACGGCCGCACGACCTTCATCATCGCGCACAGGCCGAGCACGATCTCGCTGGCGGAGGAGGTCGTCGTGCTCGACCACGGCCAGATCGAGGAGCGCGGCACGCACGAACAGCTGATGGCCGCCGGCGGCGTGTACACGCACATGTTCGGCGACGCCGAGCGTGAAGGGTGCTGCCTCGAGGCCGCCGGCGAAGAAGAACCGGCCGGCGGCACAGCCGCCCCGACGGCCTCCGGAGACTCGGCCTGATGGCGACGGCCTCCCGTCACAGCAGCGGGCCGCACGGCAGCGGCGCCAGCCTCGAGGAGCTGAAAGGCTGGCGCGCCTTCCTGCATCTGGCGAGCGAACTCAGGCTCTCCCGGCTCGCTCGCCTCGCCTATCCGTACCGGCGGCGCGCCGTCTTCAGTATCGTCGCCATGGTCGTCGTGACGCTCTCGAGCCTCGCCGTCCCGTACCTGCTCAAGATCGCGCTCGACGGGGGGGTCGGCGCCAAGGACATGACCGTCCTCACCTGGGTGATCGTCGCCTTCATCGCCGTGTCCCTGCTCAACCTCGGCGCCAGCTACCTGCAGACGTATCTGACGAGCTGGGTCGGCGAGCACGTCATCTACGACCTGCGGCGTCAGCTCTTCGCCCATCTCCAGAAGCTCAGCCTGGATTTCTTCAGCCGGCAGAAGACCGGGTGGATCGTCAGCCGGCTGACCAACGACATCGACGCGCTCGACCAGCTGGTCACCGACGGCGTCACGAGCCTCGTGACCAACTCGCTCACGCTCTTCGGAGCCATCGTGTTCCTGCTCATCCTCGACTGGCGACTCGCACTGGCCACGCTCGCCGTCATGCCGTTCCTCATCGCCGCGACGCTGAGGTTCCGCAGCCGTTCCGCGCGCGCCTACGCCGAGGTCCGCAATAGGATCGGCGACGTGAGCGCGCACCTGCAAGAGTCCATCTCCGGGGTGCGCGTACTCCAGGCGTTCCGCCGGGAGCAGAGCGACTACGAGCGGCTGCAGGTCGCCAACGCCGCCTACCGGGACGTCAATATGCGCACCGTCGTGCAGAGCGGTCTCTACTTCCCGTTCGTGGAGCTCATGTCCGGCGTCGCCGTGGTCATCGTCCTCTGGTACGGCGGGTCGCTGATCACGAACGAGACGCTGCAGATTGGCGTCCTCGTGGCCTTCATCGCCTACCTGAACAGCTTCTTCGACCCGCTACAGCAGCTCAGCCAGCTGTACAACACCTTCCAGGCGTCGATGGCGGCGGTGCAGAAGATCTACACGGTGATCGACACCGACCCGGACATGCTGGACGCGCCGGACGCCGTCGACCTGCCGGACGTCCACGGCTCCGTCGAGCTCCGCGACATCACCTTCGGCTACAACGCGGACACGCCCGTGCTGCACGACATCGACCTCGTCATCCCGGCCGGAGGGACCGTCGCGCTCGTCGGCGCCACCGGCGCCGGCAAGTCGACGGTCATCAAGCTGCTCGCGCGCTTCTATGACCCGCAGGCGGGCGAGGTCCTCATCGACGGCCACGACGTGCGCAACGTGACGCAGCGCTCGTTGCGTGAGCAGTTGGCCGTCGTGCCACAGGAGGCGTTCCTGTTCAGCGGCTCCGTGCTCGACAACATCCGCTTCGCCCGGCCGACGGCGAGCGACGACGAGGTCAAGCGCGTCGCGCGCATCGTCGGCGTGCACGACTTCGTCGAGAGCCTGCCGGACGGCTACGACACCGAGGTCCAGGAGGGCGGGTCGGCGCTGAGCACCGGGCAGCGCCAGCTCATCAGCTTCGCCCGTGCATTGCTCGCCGACCCGCGCATCCTCATCCTCGACGAGGCCACCAGCAGCGTCGACGCCGAGAGCGAGCGCCGCATCGAGCACGCGATGGAGGTGCTCTTCAGCGGGCGCACCAGCATCATCGTCGCGCACCGGCTGAGCACCGTGCGCTACGCCGACGAGATCGTCGTCGTCGACGGTGGCCGGATCATCGAGCGTGGCAGCCACGACCAGCTGATCGCGGAGGGCGGCCGCTACGCCGGCCTGTACCGCGACTGGGAGGCGACCGGGCTGGCACTGTAAGGGGCCCGGGCCATCAGAGCACCTGAACCCCTCGGAGGTCCTGCAGAAGTCCGGCCCGGCGGCTACTTCACCTTGAGCGTCTCGTTGCCCGATGTCGTCTTGGCGTACATCGCCGTCGCCGGTGAGTAGGCGACGAGCTTCCAGGAGCGCTTGCTCAGCGAGAACTTAGCCGAGTAGCGCGTGGACGACGAGCCCGGGTTCGCGTTCGTCGCCTGGATCGTCTTCTTGAACACCCAGCTGCCGTTCTTCTTGAGATAGCACTCGATCTTGGCGATCTTGCTGCCCTTGGGCTGCTGCGGCTTGAGCGAGCCGTAGGCGGTGAACGTGCTGCGCGCGGTGACCGACGCCGGCGCCACCGGGGTACCCAGCTTGACCCGAGGGGTCACCGTCATCGGGTCACTCTCGCTGGCCTCGTAGCTCCCGTCGCCAGCGTAGATCAACCGGAACTGCATCTTCTGGTACACGCCGGTGATGCCGTCGGCGCAGGTCGACGTTGCGGCGACCCAAGGCACGACTTGCCACGTGGACCAAGTGGCGCCGTCGTCGATGGACGCCTGCAGGTTCACCTCCGCGCCGGGAATCGCGAGGCCACCCGACGTGAGCTCCCCAGAAAACGCCCACGGCTGGACCCAGTCGATGGTGGTCGAGGTCGCGCTCATCGTCAGCGTTCTCTCCGCGGGCCCCGCGAACGCGAGCGGCGCAACCACCACGAGCGCAAGTCCTGCGAGCAGTACGGTGATCGCGGCCCGACGACCGGGAGCGCGTGCAAGACCCCCCTAATGTCCAAATGGCGGGCGGGTCGTACCGGCAGCACCCCTCAGCGATACGCTTGGGCCGGTTAGACCCGCTTCGCGCGGAACCTTCACCGTCGACGAAGCTGACGAGGTCCTCAGATAGCGACCGCCAGCAGGCCCTTCACGCAGGCGAACCCGTCCGGCAGCCAGCGCCTGTAGCGGCAGCCGAAGCAGTTCGGGACGCCGCCCAGGGGATCCTCGTCCTCGTCGTCTCTGCGGTACGAGCCGCAGGCCGTGGCCAGTCTCGCGGCGTCCTCCACGTCCCGGTCCGAGTCGACCGACCCGACGAACCGGACGCCGTCCGGATGGCGCTCGAGCTTCGCCACCTGCTCAGTACGCCCTGAGCGCCCTGCGCTCGACGACTGCCCAGGGCGCGGACGCGGTCGCCGGCGCCGGGGTCACCAGCAGGACGGCGCGGCCTCTCAGGAGGACGAGTTTGCACTCGTCACCGACCACCACGCGCTCGCCGTCCTCGAGCACGGCGCCGTCGACCGCCATGACGTCGTCGACGGCGAAGTCCCTGATCTCGGCGACGCCGGCCACGCCGTCCGCGTCCCCCGGGATCCTGAACTTGCCTTTGAACCGGCCGTCGTTGCCTGAGAGCCTCAGCCCGGCGCCGGCCAGCGCGCCGATGACACCGATCCCCGTCCCACCGTGCTCGGAGAGGTGGACGCCGAGGTCGGCGGCCACCCGGTACGCCCCTTCTTTGGTGATGACCCGCTCCTTGGCATTGCGCCCGTACGCGACCAGGGCTTCCGGGCGAGCGAGTTCCTCGACCGCCACAACGCACAGCCCGGGATCGGACGCGCCGGCGCTCTCCGCCGCCAGCGAGACCTGGCACCAGGAGGTCACCGCATTCAGCTGCGTCGCGTCAATCTCCGCCGAGAAGCACATGGCGCTGTTGTGCGAGGTATAGGCGATATCCGGGTGCACGAGGAGCTGGTGGCGGGTCACCCGGCCGCAACGGGCCAGCCCGTCACGCTCGAGCCCTTCGGCGATGAGCTCGGCGATCTCGCCGGTGCCGCGGCTGTCGATGTCGTCCGTGTCGTCGATGCAGATCAGCAGGTCCATGCGCTCACTTCCCGAGCGGCCGGAACGGCAGGAACCGCTTCGGCCGTGTGTGGTCGAATCCCGTCAGCCCGCGGAGGTGCGCAGCCACGAAGGGCCAGGGGATGAAGAACGCCGCCGCCACGAACAGACCGGCGGCTATCAGAGCCAGCACCGGCACGAACGGCCCAGGTCTCTCCGGCTCCGGCGCCTGGGGCCCCTGCTCCGCGCGCAGAGGCACGCCGCTGATGCCCACCTCGCCCTCGACCTGATAGCCCTGGACCGGCACCGTGGGCCCGCTGCCCATGGACTGCACGGGCACCTCGACGGACGTCGCCGTCGAGGTACTCCCTGCGCCGGCGCCGGACGCGCCCGTCACGCCGCCGTAGCTCCCGGAGCCGGTGCCCGAGCCGTAGCTCCCGGAGCCGGTACCTACCCCGCTCGTGCCCGTCCCGCCCTGCGCGGTCGACGGATAGGCGTAGGTGCCGCTCTGCCCCGAGTTGCCGCTGCCGCCGGGCTTGTTGCCACCGCCGCCCGTCTTGCCGGGACCGTTCCTGGCCTTGTCGAAGTGGACGATCAGCCCGTCGAGGACCGGAGTGGCCCAGCGGTCGATGCTCGTCAGCTCGGCGCGATACACCAGCGTCTTGCCGGTGGCGCCGGCGGGGAAGAGGTAGTTCTTACCGTCGCTGGAGCGCTTCAGCGCCTTGAACGACTTCCCACCGTCGATGCTGAACCAGAGCTTGACGCCGGTGCCGGCAGGCAGCGCCGGCGTCTCCAGCTTGATGCGGTCGAACGCCTTGAGCAGCTTCGAGTAGCCGCAGCCGAGCGGCACCGAGGTCACCGTCCCCGAGCCCTCAGTGCCAACCTGGAGAACCTGGTCGAACTTGTTCTCCGCGATCCACATCGAGCCGTTCTGCGCGATCCTGGCGTCACGTGGGCTCGAGCCCACGCCCGTCTCGAGGGACCACACGGTCTCCTTGGACTCGTCCATGCGCACCGCGGTCACACGGTTCACGCTGTGATCGACCTCGTCCAAGGCATCCGTGATAAGAACGCACCCGGCCAGAGGGCCGTTGTTCACATAGCGTGCGGTGGTGGGCTGCTCCAGCAACCCGTCCGAGGCGTCGTAGGACCAGAGGATGCTGTCGGAGGTATAATTGTTGGCTGGCTTCGTCGGATCGAACGCCGTGTCGTCGATGAGCAGGATCCGAGCACTGCTCGAATCCGTCACCAGCGTCCGATTCCCGTCGAGACGTTGTGGGGAGCGGACCTGCATGAGGTATCCGGGATCGGTGCCCGCGTCCCCCGACACTCCATATTGCCAGACGATACTGGAAGCGTCGTACCCCGCGTCGGGCAGAGTCGGGTCGTAGTCATCCGATCGGACCTCGATGACCCTGTTCCCCCCTCCGTCCTGATTCGCGTTGCTGTCGGCGATCAGCACGTTGCCGCTTGCCTGCCCGGCCGTCTTCGGGACCTGCGTGGCGCAGAAGGGGTCGTCGAGCTGATTGGGGCCCCCGCCCACGGTGCCGCCGTACTGCCACACGGACGTCTTTGCGGCATCCCACGTCACGGCGAAGACCCGGATACCCTCCACGACTCGGCCTCGGTCGCTGATGAGGATGCACCACTTTCCTTTGAAGACCGCGGGCTCGGCCGAAAACGGCCGCACGAGCAAGCCATCTTCTCCATCCCCGTACTCCCACACAGTCCGGCCTGCCGCGTCCAACTCCTTGACGTACGGCAGGCTGCCCTTCTGACCGCCGCAAACGATCACGTGGCCATTCGCGAGCGGATACGCCATGCGGGGGTCGTCGACCCCGATCTCCAAGAGTGTTCTGCGTGCCAGCGTCAAACTCTGATCCGTGGTCCCTTCTACGAAGATCGCGGACAAGACCGGCGCAGCCAGACTGAACGGCCGGCCGCCGGCGAGCCCCTCGTCCCACGTCGGGTACGCTGCGACGGCAGGGCGGGGCGCAACTGTGCACGCGGCTACCGCGATCAGGACGAGGATCAGGACGATGCGCGCGCGGCGCACGTCAGTCTCCCCGCGCCCGCGCATCAAGCGCCGGGATCTTGCGCAACTCACGCAGGCTGAGGGCGCCGAGAAACCCACCGAGCGCACCGAACAGCATGTGCGTCGTGGCCGACCAGCCGAGCCCGAGGAACAGGATGGCCCAGGGTACCTGCAGAATCGCGCCGGCCAAGGTGAGTGCGACGAGCTTGCCGAGGTGTAGCGCCGCCCCGACCACGATGGCCTTGGGGAACCTCCTCAGATCGCCGGGGATGACGATGGCGAGCACCTCGAGCACCGCGCCGGCGGCAAGCCACTTGGTCCACTCGAGCGGGCCGACGTCCCCGAAGCCGGCGAACTGGGCCAGGACGCCGGTGACCAGCCCAAGCAGCACGCCGACCCCGCGCTTGTCGACGAGCCCGCGGCAGATGACGAACAGCGCCACCCACAGCACGCCGGAGTGACCGGGCACGTGGACCGGCACTCGGAGGATCATCTTGGCCAGGACACACAGCGCGGCGACCAGCGCGATGAGCATCAGGTCGCGGAGTGTCAGCGACCAGATGTACGCCGGCTTCGCCGGTCCTTGCTGGGCAGCCTCAGCGGGCATCGATGGAGACTACATCGCGCACCCATTCCGACCGGGGGAGGTGCGGTCCGCAGACCTTGACCGTCCCCCGGTCGCTGAAATCGAGTTGGACCTTCTCCCTGATCTGCGCCGGCGAACAGGTGATCTCCCCGCCATCCCGGAGGCCGACGCCGCGCACCCGCACCGAGGCGTACGGACCGGCCCCGGCGTCCTTGAGCAGCACCGTCAGCAGAGGGCCGGCCTGCTCCTTGCCCTCGATGACCGCGCGGCTTTGAGGCAGCGCGTGCAGCCCCGCGAGGTCGTACTTCTTGAGTGTCTTGCCGTCCTGTTCCACGACGATGGAGTAGGCCGGGTCTCCTTGCGACGATCCGGCCCCGGCGGCATACCGCTGCTGCAGTCCCCACGCCGCCAGCACGGCGACGGTCACGAGGACCGCCGTCAGCGCGAGCGGCCACCATCTGCGGCCGCCGGTGTTGCCAAGTGCCGGCATATGAGGACCCCTCCGGTTCCCCCCTCGGCTACTTCGCCTTCAGGTACTCTGCGCCGGACGTCGTATTCGCGTACTGCGACGTGGCCGGCGAGTACGCGACCAGCTTCCACGACCCCTTTGAGGGCAGGGAGAACTTGGCGGAGTAGCGTGTGGCCGAGCCCTTGTTCGCGTTCGTCGCCGTCACGGTCTTCTTGAGCACCCACTTGCCGCCTTTCTTGATGAAGCACTGGATCTTGACGGTCTTGCTGTGCTTGGGCTGCTTCGGCGTGAGTGAACCGTAGGCGGTGAACTTGGCGCCCTTCTTCACGCTCGAGGGAGCGACCGGCTTGCCGAGCTTGACCTTCGGCGTCACCGTCACGATGCTGCTGTAGGACTCAGCGTGCGTCGCATCGCCCGCGTAGTGCAGCCGGAACTGCATCTTCTGATAGGTGCCGTAGATGGTGTCCGCGTAGGTGGACGTGCCGGCAACCGGGGTCTCGCCCTGGAGCGTGGCCCAGCTCGCCCCACCGTCGATGGACGACTGCAGATCGACGCTCGCGTCCGGGATCGCCTCGCCCGCCACGTCTTCGAGCCGGCCGCTGAGGGCCCACGAAGCGTCCCACGCGATGACTGTCGGCGTGGCCTCGAGTTCGAGGGTCGTCGTGGTGTCGGGAGTGACGTCCGCCGTCGCCCGCGGGCCGATGTTGGTCGCTGCATCCATGGCACGCACCGCGTAGTGGTACGTGGTGCCGTTGGTCAGACCGGTGTCGGTGTATTCGAGCCTCTGAAGTCGTGATGATCGCCTCCGGCAAGGCGGTATACGCAGCACTCGCCGGATCGGTCCAGCGGTAGACGATGTAAGAGGTGACCCCCCTGTCGTCGGTCGCCGCGGCCCAGTGGAGCTGGGCGCGCTCGTTGCGCGGCCTGGCGGTGAGAGAAGCAGGGGCGCTCGGCGGCGTGGTCTCCGCGGCACCGAGCGCGATGTTGACGTCGGCGAGCGACCCGGTGAAGCTCGGCGCGCTCGCCGGCCAGATGGTGTTCTGCACGCGCGCGTCGAACGTGAAGCCGCGCGGCACGCCCAAGGCAAAGTCGCCGTTGACGGCGTTCGTGCCCGTCGACCTGTCGGACATGATCTGCAGCGGAGCTGTGGACGACGTGCTGGTCGTCCGCGTAAGTGCCCACACCGTGGTCGCCGACGTGCTGTCCGTGGCATCGGCGCGCGCACCGTTGGCGCCCGTGGCGACGCCGTTGTGGATGACGAACCCGTCGGTGGCGTCGGCGATGGTGCCGTACATGTCGAGCACGGTCACGGGCGGCACCGTCGCGTTGTTCTGTGTCATGCCGCTGCCACCGCCCACTGGCTGCAGCGACACCAGGATGTAGTAGGTCCCCGCCTTCGTCGTGTCGCCGAAGCGGAAGTAGCACCAGGAGGAATTGGTCGCGGTGATCGCTCCGCCTGTCGTGGTCGTCGCGATCGGGAACTTCGTCCAGTCTTCGCGCTCCTGGACCCACGTCTGCGACGTAGGGTTCCAGGTGAAGCCGCGGTTGTCCGTGCTGGCGGGCGCCGGAGTCGGGCTGAGGCGGATTTTCACGTAGTACTGCACGCCCGCCGTGGTCACCACGTTGTTGTCGACGTCGTACAGCGTGCCACCAGCGACGGTGAAGCGGAGCGCGCTGACCGTGTAGTCGTTGGGCACGTACAGCGGGAAGTCCGTCTTACCGTCGTTGTTCAGGACGACCGGACCGCCGGTGTAGTCGGGGCGCTGCGCGGCGAGCGCCGGCAAGGCCTGCGCGAGCGCAAGCGTCAGCAGCACGCCCAACAGGGCCAGGAAGACCAGTCGGCGCGCGGCAACCCGGGATGTGCCCGTCGATGGATGATGCATGTTGGATCCTCCTCTCGGCTCCCGCATCCCCGCGGAAGCCAACCCGTGGCAATGGTGAGCGCGCTGGCGCACGCCCGACGACGGCCCTTGATCAGGTAGACAGGGCAGTGGCGACGCCGGTCTCGCGCGTCATGTAGCCTCCAAGCTGGTCGATCTCTTGCTTGAACGCGTCATCGTTCAGCAGGCCGAGCATGGGCGCGAGCAACCCGCTCTCGTAGTGCTCGCGTGGGGTGATGAGGTCGTAGCGCTCTTCGACGAGGGGGACGAAGTCGAGCCCGTGTGCGTTCGCCGCCGGCCGGATGCCCAGGGCGACGTCGGCGGCGCCCTCGGCCACGGCGAGCGCCGCCGCGTCGTGCGTCATCACCTCGTTGTCGTAGCCGGCGACCCGGACGGGGTCGACCGACCCTCCGGAGAGCAGGCGATCGAGCCAGACGCGCGTGCCCGACCCGCGGTTGCGGTTCACGAGGCGCGCGCCGGCAGAGACCGCGCCGGCAAGGTCCTGCAATCCGCGGGGGTTGCCGGCGGGGACGATGAGTCCCTGTTCCCGGTGCGCGAGCGTGATCAGGACGAGCTCGCGGCCGGGGAAGAGCGCGCGCGCGTAGGACTTGTTGAAGTCGCCGGTCTCCGCGTCGAAGAGGTGACTGCCGGCGACGTGTCCGACTCCATGCCTGAGGGCGATGAGCCCCTCCAGGCTGCCCATCACCATGGTGATGACGTCGGGACCCGCCTCGTCCTCGCGCAGGCGGCGGGCCAGCAGGTCCAGCGCCAGGTCGTCGCTGCCGAGGATCACCAGCAGACCGCGCTCCCCCTCGTCCGGCAGGACCATGAAGTCCACCGCGTAGGCGCGCGCCGAGGCGCAGTAGAACTTCTCGACGTACCCCTTGGTGGGCCGCGTCTCGACCAGTTCCACCAGACCGGCCTCCTCCAGGCTCAGGATGTGGTGGCGCACCCAGGCGGGGTGGTGCCCGACGACGGCGCCGAGCTGCGTCAGTGTCGCCGAACCGCGCATGAGCAGCCGCAGCAGCCGCAGTCGCTCGTCGTTGGCGAGGACACGGACGGTGTCGATGGCGCCGATATGGCTGATCTCTTCCAAGATGGTCTCCGTGGACGGGCGCGGCTCACCCGGTCCCTAAATTCCAGTTTAGCGTCCCCGTAGAATCGCAGCCGCGGTGAGGGCTGTCAACTGTACGTCAGGGCGCAGTCGGGACGGCGGAGGGCTCCTCCGCGGCAGATGTCCGCGGTCCCATGTCCTTGGGTGACCGGACGTCCCGCCAGGCGAGCTGGAACGCACTGACGAGGACGGCCACCACGGCGCTGCCCTACAGGACCGTGGTGAGGCCGACGGCGTCGGCAAGCGGCCCGGCCAGCGCTAACGCCAGCCCCGCCGGGTAGAACGCAGGCGACCCCAGGTAGTCGTAACCCCAGGTAGTCGTGGCCGGACACGCGCGAGATCAGGTCCGGCGCCAGGGCGCGCTGCATGCAGGGCGAGCAGCGCGACGGGGATGCCGGCGAGGCTCATCCCGGCAGCCACCACCAGCATCGGTCGTCGCGGCCGCCAGCGCAGACGCAGCAGGCCGCCGCAGATCTGCCCGATCTCCATGGCCGCGGACGTGAAGCCTCAGGTGCGCACTCCGTCGTAGACGTCTCGCGCGACGATGGGCCCGAGCACCTGGATGGGCCCGTCGATGGCCATGAGGAAGATGGACGTGCCGCCGACCATGACCCACAGCCAGGTGTGGCTGGTGAACTCGCGCCAGCCGGCCTGACCAAGGAAGAGCTTGCGGTACTCGGTCTCCCGGAGCACCGCGAGGCTGTCGGCGAGCTTGCTCACAGCTGCATCCTGCTCGGCGGCCCGGCCGGGGTGTCTCGACCCGCAGAACGACCCGGTCCCTCCCCTGCGGGGGCTCGTCGCGCATATACTGTGCGCAATCTATGGACCCGCACCTGCGGGCACGGTGACGAGCATGTCTGGCCAACTCGAGCGCACATCAGCCGGAGGGGTCGTCGTCCGCACAGACGACGGCGTCGAGGTCTGCCTCATCCGCCCGACGGGGCGCTTCGTCTGGGGCCTCCCCAAGGGCGGCGTCGAGGAGGGCGAGACACTGCGGGAGACCGCGCTGCGTGAGATCGCCGAAGAGACCGGCCTCCTCGGCGTCGTCGAGCAGGAGCTCGGCAGCATCAACTACTCGTTCTACTCACGCGAACAGGGCGGGCGCATCCACAAGACGGTGCACTACTTCCTCGTGCGCGCGACCGGCGGAGACACGTCGAAGCACGACCACGAGGTGAGCGACGCCCGCTGGGTGCGACTGCGCCAGGCGCTACGCCTGATGACCTACCCCAACGAGCGCGAGATGGTGCGGCGGGCGGCCGACGCGCTGGGCAGGCCGGTCGCCGACTGAGCTTCAGACCCAGGCGAGCCGCTGGCTCCCGGCCTGGGCGTCCCGCAGACCCCGCCCAAGCACGGTGAGCATCTCGGTCGCGCTCGCATCGACGAAGTCATAGTGCGCGAGCGCGAAGGTCAGCTCGGGCAGCTCGGGCGGGGCGGCGCGTCCCGCGCAAGCGTTCAGCTGCCGGCGGATCCGCTCAGCCGCCCCTGCGAGCCCGCGCCGGCTGATGTCCGGAAGCACCAGCACGAAGTCGCCGTCCCGGGTGAGCCCCACGCTATCGTAGCGGCGCAGGCTCTCGCGCAGACAGGCGCCGACCTCGTGCAGTGGCTCGAAGCCGTGGCCGGCGACGCGCCGCTCATCGTGGCCACCGACGACGGCGAGCTCCACCAGGCCCAGCGACAGGTCCATGCGCTGGCAGCGCTCAACCTCCAGCGAGAGTCGCTCGCCCAGCGTGCCGGGCTTCATGGCGCCGCTGTCGGCGTCCACCGGGGACGACTCGTCGGCAAGCCGACGCAGCCGGTCGATGGTCTCCTGCAGGCCGTCGGTGTAGCCGGCCGCGATGCGTGTGAGCGCCACGTGCTCGAGGCCCACGAGACGGCGCGTCTTGCGCTCCGCGTCCGGGTCGCCACTGTTCAGCAGGAGCTCCCGCACCTGTCCACTGCCGACGCTGTAGGCATCGAGCAGCGTCGCCACGGGCACTCTCTGGACGAGGCCGGCGCCGCGACCCGCCGCCTCGAGCGCGTCGAGGAACGCGGTCCCTGTATCGGTAAGCGCCTGCGAGAGATGCGGCAGGACCTCGTCCCACAGGTCTCTGCCCTCGTCATCCAGCGAGAGATCGGCCGTCGCAATATCGCTTCTGGGGTCCACCCGACTCCCCTTGGCCGCACGGCGCCACGGACGGCGCCGCCTATCGACATTGTACCGTCGGGCAGAAAGGTACACACTCGTTGGCAAGCCGGCGCCAAAGAAGGTGAGGACCACATGGACGTGACACTGCTCGGCACCAACGGATGGATGCCCCGGGGGTCGCGAGAGACGACGTGCTTCGCCGTCCGGAGCGGGGAGACACTCCTGGTGTTCGACGCCGGCACCGGGTTCCGGCGGTTGCTCGACCCGGAGCACGCCGGCCTCCTGGAGGGAGCCGCCCAGGTGCAGCTCTTCCTCAGTCACTACCACCTGGACCACACCTGCGGACTCGCCTACCTCTCCGGCGTGCTGCCCGGCCGGGATGTCGTCCTGCGCCCGCCGGGCGAGGAGCTCACGGGCGTGGAGCCCTACGCCGCCGTCGGCGAGCTGGTGCGGCGGCCGTACAACCCCGTCGACCTGCCCGAGATGACGCACGTGCGCGTAGAGCCCACGCGCAGGGGCGAGAACGAGGCCGCGGGGCACGTGCTCCTCGTGCGGCCGCAGCAGCACTCGGACGTGAGCGTCTCGTTCCGTCTCGACGACGACCTTGTCATCGCGACGGACACGCGGGTGGACCCGGACGCGGCGGCGTTCGCTGAAGGGGCCGACCTTTGGCTGCACGAGTCGTGGTATTGGGCCGGCGACCCCGGCCTGACCGCCGTTCCCGAGGGCCTGCGCCCGGGCTACGCCGCCCACAGCGAGGCCACGGGAGTGGCCGGCCTCGCCGCGGAGGCGGGCGTCGGACGGTTGATCCTGGTCCACCTCAACCCGCTGGCCGGCGAAGCCTCGTACGAGCCGATGCGCGACGCCGCCCGCAGGGTGTTCGCGCACACCGACATCGTGGAGGACGGGACGGTCGCCCGGACCGCCGCCGTTTGACACGTCCGGGCGCGCCCCGGAGGATTCCCCGAGGTCCAATGATCCGTTTCCGCGACAAGCGCTTCCTCGTCGTGGCGATCGTCGTCGTGGCGCTCGTCATCTTCGTGCTGCCCGCGTTTGTGGCGTTCCGCTACACCGCGCCGGCGCAGCGCGGACAGTTCCTCACCCGGCCGTGGCGCGGCTGGAGCTTTGCCTGGGCCGCGCTCTCCGTGCCGAGCGGCGCGGAGCTCAAGACGTCGGGCATGGCGCTGCGCAAGGCCGACTGGCTCTACAAGGGCACCGTCGTCGACCCGCGCGAGGTACAGCTCCTGTTCGTGCAGCGCAAACAGCCCTACACATTCGAGCACAGCATCGACGGGCGCACACTCACCACCACCGTCGTCCCCAGCTACCGGTTCATCTGGCAGGTGCAGGGCCCGGTCGACACCGTGTCCGACAAGACCGACACCATAGTCGCGCTGCTCGACTACAACACGGGGCGCGTGCTCTACGACGTCCGCGACGACCTGACCCCGGCGGAGATGGCGCCGCAGCCGGGCGACGCGGTGTCTCCCAGCCCGGCGCCGTGATCGGGGTCACCTCCAGCGAAGGCGGCCCATGCCGATCCTGACGGCCATGGCGTTCTACGAGACCAACTGGTTCAAGGCGATCGTCTACGTGCTCATCGCCGTGGTCATCGCGCGCGTGGTCGACTTCATCCTCGCGCGCCGCGACAAGGCGATGCAGTTGCTGGGCAAGTCGCCGGACCGGGCGGACCGGACACGCTACGTCATGATCCGCCGCCTCGTGTTCGCCGGCATCCTCTTCGTCGGCATCGGCATCGCCTTGCTCAAGATCCCGGAGGTGCAGACGCTCGCACGGGCCATGCTCGCCTCGGCCGCCATCGTCGCCGGCGTCATCGGCATCGCGGCCCGGGCGCCCATCGCCAACCTGGTGAGCGGCGTCATGATCGCGTTCTCACAGCCCGTCCGCCTGAACGACTACATCAGCGTGGACGGCGAGTACGGCACGGTGGAGCAGATCTCGCTGATCTACACGTACATCCGGACGGCCGATGGGCGGCGCGTCGTGATCCCCAACGAGGTGTTCGCGATGAAGGCCGTGCACAACTACTCGATGGGCTCGCCGGGGAGCTTCGTGACCGTCGAACTCGGCCTTCCGCTCGGTGTCGACGTCGCGGGCGTCACGGCAGCGATGCTCGAGGTCGGAGAGTCGCTCGCGCCGGCGCCGAAGGGCAAACAGGACACCGTCGAGGTAGCCGATATCTCCGGCGGCGACGTCCGCTTGCGTCTGCACGCCTGGACCCCGGACTCACTCAAGCGCCGCGACCTCGCCAGCGACCTGCGCGCCGCCGTCCTCCGCCGCCTCGCCGGCGACGGCCTCATCGGCGACGGGGACGGCGATGGCGGCGATTGACCGGCCGGCCGGGGCCGACGACGGTGCGGAGACGCCCGCCGGAAGCTCCGGCGCCGGCGATGTCGCCCTCCTGGGCGCCGGAGCAAAGCCCGTCGCCCTGACCACGGCGCCGTCCCGCCCGCTCGCGCGGGCCCTCGTCGCCGTCGTCGGCAGCCGCGTCCTCATCTTCGCCATAGCGTTCCTGGCGGTCGCACTCATCGGCGTCCGCGGCCTGCCCGTCGGCTGGCGGTTCCCGCTGAGGGCTGAGGTCTTCACCGGCTGGCTCGGCTCGCTGTTCAACCCCTGGGGGCACTGGGACGGGGTGTGGTACATCAAGATCGCCACCAGCGGTTACGCCGACGGCGACGGCAGCACCGCGTTCTTCCCCTTGTACCCCATGCTGCTGCGCTACGTCGGCGTCGTCCTGCACGGCAACCTGCTGATCACCGGCATCGTCATCTCGCTGCTCTGCTATGCCGGGTCCGTGTGGCTGCTCTGGCGGCTGGTGCGCATGGACTTCGACGAGCAGCTGGCCAGCCGCGCCGTCATCTACCTCGCCATCGGGCCGCTCTCGTTCTTCCTGCAGGCGGTATACACGGAGTCCCTGTTCCTGCTGCTTACGCTCGCGTGCTTCGTGTTCGCACGCGAGAGTCGCTGGAGACTCGCAGGTGTCATGGGCCTCCTCGCCACGCTCACCCGCAGCACAGGCGTGCTGCTGCTCATCCCCATGGCCTACTACTACTACGAGAAGCGCGGCTGGAAGCTCAAGAAGACGGACTCCCACGCCGCCAACTTGCTGATGGTGGTCGAGGGACTGCTCGTGTGGATGACCTACCTCGCGCTCGCCTTCGGCAAGCCCTTCTCGTTCTCCACCGCGCAGCAGCAGTGGGAGCGGCACTTCGGGGCGCCCAACTACACGGTGACCAAGGCCGTCGTCGCCACCGTGTGGGGCATGCGCAAGGTCATCTCCGCGGAGTACTACCGCTGGCTCTGGGAGGCGCCCCGGCCCGGGTCCGAGTACAGCAACCTCGCAACCAACGTCCTGAATCTGGCGTGCCTGATCGCCGCCGCGCTGCTGCTCTGGTACGGGGCGCGGCGCCTTCCCCGCGCCTACTCCTGGTACGCGCTCGCGTCGCTCGCGTACCCGCTCTTCTTCCCGAGCAAGTTCGTGCCGCTGATGTCGTACCCGCGATTCACGCTCACCGTTTTCCCGCTGTACGTGGCCCTGGCTCTCTACACGAAGGATCGGCCGCGGGCGCACAAGATGGTCGTGATCGGAGGGCTGGTGGCCCTCATCATCTTCACGGGCAGATTCGCCATCTTCAGCTGGGTCGCGTAGACGCGAAGGGCCGGCCGGGCGCCGCAAGGGCGCCCCTTGTCAAGGCATGGCGGACGAGCCCGGCGACGGAGTCGGCCCGGGCAAGGCGGCGGAACCGGGCGCTTGGACGCCGGACCCGGAGGTCCCGCCGGCGCCCACCCGCTTGAACACATACACGCCGTCTTTGGCATACACGGACTGGAAGTTCGGGTCCATGACGAGACGGCCCAGCGCCAGCGAGTGCATCTTCTCGTTCTCCTTGTCGTAGAAGAACGGGTGCTGGGTATCCACGATCACCCAGTCCGCGGTGGCGAAGTACGGGAAAATGAAGGCCACACGCCGGGCGGCGAGCTGGGCGCCGACGTTGTTGTTGGCCGAGATCGCGGCGTCCTTGGGGATGAGCGCGACGGCCTCATCGAGCGCCACGTCGTGCGAGGTCTTGGCGTAGTCGCCGCCGCCGTAGGCCGCTCCCGGCAGGGAGAACGGGAGCGGTCCCAGGAAGTAGTTCCCGGCGAGCGCGCACAGCAGGACGAGGAGGGCGAGCGTGGCGCGCTGCACGCGCTCGCCCTTCATCAGCTTCTCGGCCTTGCGGAAGCCGCCGCCCAGCCAGCGCCACAACCTCGCGACTCCGAGGACGGCGGCCGCGTACAGGAAGGGGATCTCCAGCGCCGTGTAGTGGAACTCGATGCGCCGCTGGAAGGGGGTGGCCGACAGCGCGTTGAGCGCGTACTCGGGCAGCGCGATGAGCGCCGTCAGAGGACTGAGCAGCGACGTGAACCCGAAGGGCCAGAGCAGTCGCAGCCAGTAGTCCAGGTTCGACTGCGCCGTGAGGTCGGTGAGCGTCTGCCCGGGATGCAACAGAGCGTTCTTCGCCACCGCCCCGGCGCCGTCGCCGTAGTCCCCGTACCGGGCGATGAACGTGCTCTGGTCGCCGTTGAAGTGGGGGATCACGACCCACACGGCGCCCGTGAACCAGGCCAGCCCGAGGACTGTGACGATCAGGGGCCAAAGCGAGCGTTTGCGCACGGCGAAGCACATGCCCATGAAGGCGATGACCAGGGGCACGGTCTCCTTGCAGGCGGCGGCGAGGATGAGGAACACCGCCGCCGGTACCCACCTGTCCTCGTCCAGGTAGAGGAACGCCCACAGAAGGAGCGGCGTGGCCAGGGCCACGGGGTGGAACTCGTTGAGGACCAGGAAGCCGAGAGCCGGGTAGAGCAAGTAGGCGCCGGCGAGGAACGCGCCGGCGCTCGGATCACGCGTGATGCGCGTGCCCAGCCGGTAGGCCGGCCACGCGCCGGTCGCCACGATCACGGGCTGCGCGACGAGGAGCATCACCGGGCTCGGCCACACGAGCCACGGCAGCGCGAACAGCGCGAGGATGGGGTCGACATGCGAGCCCAGCCGCGACATCTGCCGCGGCTTCAGGTCGCCGCTCGTGATCTCGAGGAAGTGCCCGTGGGCCGTGTTGTAGACGGCCTGCACCATGTTGCCGAGGTCGTAGCGGGCGTCCATGTACGCCCTGTACTTGAGCCACGAGAGCAGGGCGTAGATAGCCGTGAAGATGATGGCGCCGCCGATGACGTAGAAAGCGCGGCGGCGGAACAGGACCTTCATCCGCTGCTCGTCGAGTTCCCGCACCGGCGCCAGCGCGAAGAGCCCGCTCACTTCTCACCTCTGCGCCGGACCAGCAATTCCGCGCCCACGACCAGGCCGACGAAGACGAGCTCGATCACCGTCACCCAGAGCCGCAGCAGCAGTGCCCACGTCAGGGCGACGCCGCCGGGCAGCTCCCTGGACAGCGACGCCGTGAGCACCGCCTCCCGCACGCCGATTCCGCTGGGGATGAAGAACGCCACCATGCCGGCCACGTAGGCCAGCGAGTAGGCGACGATCACCAGGGGGAGCGACTCCAGGCCGAGACCGGTGATGGAGCGCGCCAGCATCCAGGCGCCGACGCCGGCCACGAGCCAGTCGAGCATGAAGAGGACCAGCACGCCGAGCACCGCTCCGAACCCCAGGGTCATCTCGAGCGGCGGACGATGCAGCAGGCGGAGGGCCCAGCCAGCCAGCGGCCCGAACACGCGCGGGTGCATGAGCACGATCAGCACCGGGATGGCGATCAGGCTCAGCGCCGTGACGCCGGGGCGGTACTCCCAGAAGGGGAAGAGCACGGCAATCGCCAGCAGGGCGCCGCCCACACCGAGCGCCTGCTCATAGACCATCGCCGCGCTCACGCGCTCCACCGGGAGGCCGCGAGAGTGGCTCATCCAGGCGCGGCCGACGAACATGAACACGTTGCCGGGGACGTACCGCGCAAGGATCGACTTACCCCACACGGAGGCCGCCGGCCAGAAGGGGCTGGGCGCCCCGCAGCCTCGCAGGAGCAGCCACCAGAACCCGGCCTGGGCGAAGTAGTAGACGAGGAGGACGACGCCGGAGAGCGCGAGCCAGCCGGCGTCGAGCTCCCAGTCGAAGGATTCGATGCTGCCCCAGGAGCGCGCCAGGTAGGCGGCGAGGAAGCACACGGTCGCCGCGACGATGACCGCCTGGATGAGACGGACGACGACACGCCGGCGGCGCGAACGCGGCGCAGCCGGCGCGGCATCGGTCGGGCCCGGCGCCGGGCGCTCGCCGGGCGCGTCACCGGCGGTGGTCACGAAGCCTCCAGCGCGGCGAGCAGCTCGCCCGCGACGACGGCGGGCGTGAACGCCCGCCGGTACAGAGCGAGCGCCGCCTGGCCCAGCCGAGTGCGCTCGCCCTCGTCGAGCAGGCGGCGCAGAGCGGCGGCCAGCTCCGCCGCGTCTCCGGCGGACGTGAGAAGCGCGCTCTCGCCGTCGCGCAGCCACTCGCGCGCTCCGTCGGTGTCGGCGGTCACCACAGGCCGTCCGCAGGCGAGCGCGTCGAAGACCTTGTTGGGCACGACGCGCCCGGCCTTCTCCGAGCCGCCGAAGACACCGAGACATACGTCGGCCGCCAGCGTCCGCGCGCGCAGCTCGGCGCGCGGAAGCTCGCCGACCCACTCGACGTTGGTCAGCCCGGCGGCGGCGATGCGCGACCGCAGCTCACCCGAGAGCTGCCCCTCGCCGATCAGCACGAAGCGGATCGGCTCGTCGCGGAGCAGCTCGGCGGCTCCCAATACGACGCCGGCACCGTGAAGCGGACTCCACTTGCCGTACTGCAGCACGGTGAGCGGCTCGCCGGGTCCGGCCGCGCGTGCCGCGCCGTCTGCGCGCGGCTCCGGCAGGGCGCCCACCGGCGCCACGGCCAGCCGCTCGGGCGCCAGCCCGAACGTGTGCCGGTAGTAGTCGGCGTGCGCCCGCGTGTCGGCGAGCACCAGCGCCGGCAGACGGAAGGCCGTCTCGTCCACAGCGCGGACGGCGGCGGCTTTGGCCCCGCCGGCCGTCACCAGGCCCCGGTCGCCGGCGAACGTGTCCAGCAGCGAGACCAGCGGGTCGAAGACCAGCTTCGCGCTGCGGAAGGCAGCGAGCAGCCTGCCGAAGGGCACGAGAAAGTGGCCGGGGTACCCGACGACGACGACGTCGAGGTCGAGGTGGCCGCGGTGCTGGGCAAGAAGTCGCACGTGCGCCTCGGCCACGCCCGCGGCGAGGCGCGCCGCCCCGCGAGCCCCCGTCATCTCCGCCGCGGTCAGCGGAGGCAGCGCGGCGTGGAACTCGTGGACCTCGACGCCGCGCTCGCGGAGACCGGCGATGAGGACGGCGTTACGCGGGTAGTCCGGCTCGTACGTCCCGAAGTACGCGACGGTCCGGATGTGCGGCACACCTGCGGCGGCCCCCACCATGGCGGGCCTACGGCGGCGATTCACGGCTGCAGGGCAGCTCCGGGGGCGCCCTTCGCGGTGGCGTCCTCGCCTGCCTGCCCATCTCGCTCCCCGCCGGCCACCGCGACCGCCTGCCCGACCACGACCGCGATCTGCGCCGGGTCGGGGCCTCGTCGCGCACGGGAGTTGGCGATGAGCTCGCCGATCAGCCCGAGGCTGAGGAGCTGCACGCCGACGATCATCAGCAGCGCCCCCAGCAGGAGCAGCGGGCGCTGGCCGATGGGTTGGCCGAACACCAGCTTGTCGATGGTCATGTACAGCTCGACCAGGACACCGATGAGGATCAGGAGCGTCCCCATCCCACCGAAGAGGTGCTGGGGCCGGTGCTGGTACCGTCCGAGGAACATGACCGTGAGCAGGTCGAGGTAGCCGCGCAGATAGCGCTGCCAGCCGTATTTGGAGTGGCCGGCGGTGCGACGCCGGTGGTTCACCTTGACCTCGGTGACGCGGAAGCCGGCCTGCGCCGCCACCACGGGGATGTAGCGGTGCAGCTCCCCGTAGATCGAGATGGTCTCGACGACGTCGCGCTTGTATGCCTTGAGCCCGCAGTTGAAATCGTGGAGCGGGATGCCGGAGGCCTTGCGGACCGTCCAGTTGAAGAACTTGGAGGGCAGCGTCTTGTTCAGCGGGTCCTGACGCCGCTGCTTCCACCCGGACACCAGGTCGTAGCCTTCGGAGAGCGGCGCCGTAAGGGCGCCGAGCTCGGCCGGATCGTCCTGGCGGTCGCCGTCCATGGTGACGATGACGTCGCCGCGGGCGGCGGCGAAGCCGTGCGAGAGCGCCGCCGCCTTGCCGAAGTTGCGCCTCAGCTTGACGACGCGCACGTCGTCCCGAGCCTCGGCCATCTCCTTCATGAGGGGGAATGACCCGTCGCTCGACCCATCGTCGACGAAGACGATCTCGTAGGGCGTGCCGTAGGCGGCGAGCGCCTCGTCGATCTCGCTCACGAGCGGGATCAGGCTGTCGGCCTCGTTGTACACGGGGATGACGAGTGAGAGAAGGGAGGTCATACGGCTCACTAGGATACATCCTCCTCCCCCGAGGGCGGGCGCGCCGGCCGGCCGCGGCCGCGGCGCGGCAGCGTCAGGCCTCTTCCACCTCGTCGAGCCGGATGGTCACGGAATCATCCGCATGGCGCATGCGCGCGGCCACATCGCGCTCCGCGCGGCTCTCCTCGTCGCCCCTGAACGCCTCACGAGCGCGCTGCCCGATCACCTGCACGTCCTCATGGACGTCGCTGTTGAGGAGCGCGGCGAGGTGGGGGTTCTTGACCTTCAGCTTGACGCCGAAGAACTCGAGTTCGCTACCGTCCGATGCCTGCGTGCGGGCCATGTGGTTGTTATCGACGCCGTCCAGCCTCGAAAGAAGACCTTCTGGACGCATGTTCCAGACGCCGGCGCCTCCCCCTCCTCGAGTTGAACGCGTCTCACCGGCAACACGTTTCCACCATGTGTCGCGACCGCGCCGCGCTACTCCGGACGCATGCGCTGGCGGGGGTGGGGACCGCTTGGTAACATGGGAGGTCCTATGCGGATGAGCAGGAAAATGTGGCTCGTGCTGGCGGTCGCGGTTTTGCTCGCGGGGTCCTTCGCCGCCAGCGTGATCGCCGCCAAGCACCTCAAGGAAGATCGCAGCAAGTACGTGACGCGCGGCCTCGACTACCTGCACTTCCGCCAGGGCACCGACGGCGGCTTCGGTTCGGCCGAGAACACGGCCATGGCCGTCCTGGGCGCCGTCGCCAGCGGCGAGAGGATGGGCAACAGCGCCTGGCACGTCAAGGGCAAGAACCCTTTCGACTACCTGCAGTCCACCGATCTGGTCGCCGCGAGTACGAGCATCCAGGTGACCAACGCGCCCGTGTATTATTCGCGGCTCATCATGTCCTACGTGGCCATGGACAAGTCGAGCGCCATCGGCACGGCGGGCAGCAAGGGCGTCAACCTGCTCACCAACCTGCTCAAGTACCAGAGCACCGCCGACGGGGCCAACAAGGGCGCATTCGCGCCTGCTCTGCCCTCCCTTGACTCGGCCGTCCGCACCACCGCCTGGGCCATCCTCGCCATGCACAACGCCGGAGTCAGCCGCACGGACTCACGGTATCTGCTCGCCGAGTCGTGGCTGGCGGCGCAGCAGAACGACGACGCGGGCGGCAACGGAGGGTGGTCGAGCCGTGAGGTGGGCGGCTCGTCCGACGCCTTCGACACTGCCATGGCCTACCAGGCGCTCACTGTCAGCTCGGACGGCACGGATTGGGACCCCGACCGCGCCCGCACCTTCATGCTCTCTGCCCAGCGGGCCAACGGAGGCTTCTCCTCCACCGCCACCGGGAGCACGGAGGCCGAGGCGACGTCGGCTGGCGTCCAGGCGATCCTCGCGATGGGCGAGCACCCCGAAGACACGGCCTGGACCACGGCGTCCGGCGACACGCCCATCACAGCACTGCAGCGCCTGCTACAGACGAACGGATCGTACAAATCCACGGCCTCGAGCCGTGTGCGCGGAGTCATCGTCACCAGCTGGACGCTGGTCGCCCTCAACAAGAAGCCCTTCGGGAGCGGGGGCGAAGCCAAGATCTTCCCCAAGAACCCAGGCAGTGCCCACAAGGCCTTCAAGTTCCGCCCCCAGCTGAACTCCATCTCGCCGAAGAACGGCGCCAAGTTCACCAAGACGCGTGTCGTCGCCATCCGCGCGACGTACACCGACTTCTATCCCAAGGGCACCGGCATCAACCCCAAGACGACCCGGCTCTACGTGGACGACATCAACAAGTCGCGCCCGGCGGTCATCGGCAACTACGGGCTGCATCTGACGCTCAAGAACGTTGCCAACGGCGATCACAAGTACACCATGGAGTTGAGGGACCACGCCGGCAACCTCAGGCTGATTGAGCGCAAGTTCACGGTCAACGTGGTCACGCCCACGCCGCACCCGACGCTCAGCCCCACGTACCGGCCCACCTACCGGCCGACGACGTACCCCACCTACACGCCCAAGCCATCGCCGACGCCGACGCCGACCATCACGCCGACACTGACGCCATATCCGTACAGCCCGACTCCGACCGTGTCCGCAAGCCCCCTCGTCAGCGGCTCGCCGATCCCCTCGCCGAGCACCTCGGCCAGTCCGGCCGGCGTGGGTGGCAACGGGGGCGGCGGTAGTGCCGCCGGGTTCGTGGGTGGTACCCTGCTCGCCATGCTTCCCATCGGGGCCGTAGTGTCGTACCTCCTGCTCCACCGTCGCGAGGAACTCCTCGGCACGGCGAGTCAGGGCGAGACGCTGTCCGGCGGTGGCAGCACGTGGGAGCGGTTCAAGCACACATTGGCGAAGTCCAAAGACCTGACGCGGCCGTCGTCGCGGGAGTGAGACGCGGGTGAACAACCTCCAGCAGCTCATCTACGACATCTCGAGGATCCTCTTTTGGCCGGTCCTCATCGCGGCGCTCATCTGCCTCGTCTGGGTGCTCGTCGAGCTGGGCGTGCTCCTCTACGAGCTGTGGCTGAGGTTCCGCTACCGCGACCTCGACGCCCTGGAGATCCGCGCGCTCCGCGCCCGCAAGGCGTTCCGCGACGGCAAACCGCGCACGGCCTACCGCTACCTGCAGGAGAACAACTATTCGCTGGTCGTCGTGCGCTTCCTCTACGACCTCATCCGCAACTACCAGACCGAGCGCCTGGCGGCCAAGCCGCTCAAGCTGCTGCAGGAGTACGAGTTCTACACGATCAAGCGCCTGGAGCGGACACGTATCCTGGTCCGCCTCGGCCCCATGCTGGGCCTCATGGGCACCCTGATCCCGCTGTCGCCCGCGCTCGTCGGCCTGGCCAGCGGCAACGTACAGGAGCTGTCCGACAACCTTGTCACGGCCTTCTCGGTCACCGTCCTGGGCCTCCTCATCGGCGGTCTGGCGTTCGTCGTCAGCATCGCCCGCGACCGCATGTACTCCCAGGACATCTCGGACATGGAGTATCTCCTGGAGCTGCTCGAGGGCTCCGACGTGCGTCTGCGCTCCGGCCGCCGCCTCTCCAAGACCGGCGTGTGGGACGCGGTAGCGCCCATCGAGTACGAGATCACGGAGGATGACGCCGAGCGCACCGTGATCGCCACCCTCCCCGCGACGCCGGACGAGCCGCTGCTGCCGGTGGCCGCTGGTCCCGGCATCGACGGCGGCGTGGAGAGCGCCGTGCAGACCGCGCCGGCCGCGCAGAAGACCGGCCGCGCAGGTGCGGACAAGGATGCCAACGCCGGCCTCACGTTCGACGACCCGAGCATGGACTGGTCGCGGGAAGAGGATCCCTTCGCGAACCTCGGCCCCGTAGACCCCGAGGGCACCGACGACCGCAAGCCTCGGGGAGACGACGGCCCGTTCCGTCGCCGATGAGCCGCGAGCGGCCATGACGGCCGGCGACGACCGTTCCACCCTCCAGGACCTCGGCACCGTCGTCGGGGCGCCGGAGGTCCGCCTGCGTTACATGCGCCGGCGCCGCGTCGGTACGGCCGACCGCAACGGCGATCCCCTCGACGGCATCGTCAACCTGTGGGATGTGGCTATCGTGCTCGCGGTCGGCTTCCTGGTCGCGGCGCTCGCGGCCGGCGGCGTCACGGGCCTGCTCACCAGGAAGAACATGACCATCGTCACCAACCCGGGCACGCCGGAGATGCAGGTGATCGTCAAAGACGGCGACAAAATCACCAAGCTCGACATGCAGTCGGGCCAGGAGGTCGCGGGAGCGGGCACCCTGATGGGCTCGTTCTACAAGCTCGCTGATGGGACTGTCGTGTACGTGCCGGCCGGGCAGACCGCCCCGAGTGGAGCCACGCCGGCGCCCGGGACGACACCGCTGCCGGGCGAGACGACGCTGCCCTCGACCTACCCCACCCTCCCGCCGACACCCGGCGCGACCGTCTACCCGACGCTCACCCCGGCGCCCTATCCGACCCCGACGCCCGGCGTGACGCTGACGCCGGACACGAGCGGCCTGCGCTGACGGGCACGCGCAGCGCACCCGGGCTGGTCGGGAGTCGATAGCGAGAGGGGCCGGCGGCGAAGCCGCTCCGGCCGGCCGAGCTCAGCCGAGTGAGCGCAGAAGCTCGACCAGCCGCCGCAGTTCAGCGTCGTCCTTGAACGCTAGCTGGATGGAGCCGCCCCGCTTGCCGCTGCGGATCTTCACCGGGACCTCGAACACACCGTAGAGCTCGTCAACAAGGTCGCCGTAGTCCGGGCCGGCCGCAGGCCGCGCCGCGGGCGCGGCTCCTTCCGGCGCCTCCTGCAGCTTGCGCACCAGCGCCTCGATCTGGCGCACGGTGAGCCCCTCCGCGACCACCAGGCGGGCGACGCGACGCCGCTCCCCGTGGTCGGCGAGGCCGAGCAGCGCGCGGCCGTGACCCTCGGTGATCTGCCCGCTCTCGATGAGCGCCTGGACGTCGTCGGGGAGGTCGAGCAGTCGCAGCAGGTTGGTCACGGACACGCGGCTACGCCCCACCAGCTCGGCGATGCGCTCGTGTGTGAGCCCGAACTCGTCGGCGAGTGCGGCGTAGGCGATCGCCTCCTCGATGGCGTTGAGGTCCTCCCGCGCGACGTTCTCGGCGAGCGCGATCTCCAGCGAGGCGATCTCGTCGGCGGGACGCACAAGCGCCGGGATGTACTCGAGGCCGGCGAGCTTCGCGGCGCGCAGGCGCCGCTCGCCGGCGATGAGCTCGAAGCGAACGCCGGTGGGCGCCGGGCCGTGTTCGGCCGCCGACGCCTCGTGCAGCGGCCGCACTACGATTGGCTGCACGACGCCCAAAGCACGGATGGACGCCGCCAGCTCCCGCAGTTCGTCGTCCGAGAACATCCGCCGCGGCTGCCGCCGGTTGACGCTGATCTCCGCCAAGGGCAGTTCCCGCAGGCGGCCCTCCTGCAACGCCGGGGCCGCCCCAGACCGGCCGAGTGCCGCCCGGCTCTCGCCGATGAGCGCTCCGAGACCCTTGCCCAAGGCCTTCTTGCCCGGCGCGGGGCCGCCCTGAGGGCGCTGCGCCCGCGCGTCGGGGTCGTGTGCGTCAGTCACGGGAGACAACCTCCTTGGCAAGGTCGAAGTAGGCGTCGCTGCCGAGGCAGGTCGCATCATAGCGCGAGATGGGCAGACCGTGGCTCGGCGCCTCGCTGAGCCGCACGTTGCGCGGGACGACGGTCTCGAACACGTGCTCCCCGAGGTGCTCGCGGACCTCGCCGGCGACCTCGCGGCCCAGCCGGGTGCGCCCGTCGTACATGGTCACGACGACGCCGAGGATCCCCAGTTCCGGATTGAGATGCTCCTGGACGAGATCTACCGTCTCCAGGAGCGCGGCCAGGCCCTCAAGCGCGTAGTACTCGGCCTGCACCGGGATGATGACCTCGCGCGCGGCGACCAGCGCGTTGATGGTCAGCACGCCCAGAGAGGGCGGGCAGTCGATGAAGACGAAGTCGTGCTGGTCCACGTGGCCGGTCAGCGCGTACTCGAGGACGTACTCGTTGCCGTCGGCGTTGGCCAGCTCCACGACGGCACCGGCAAGGTCGGGGCAGGCGGGCACCAGCGAGAGATGGTCGATGGCGGTCCTGACTGTGGCCTCGCGCACACCGGCGGCTCCGCCGAGCACTCCGTAGCTGGTGAGCCTCGGGTCTTCGGCACGGACTCCCAGACCCGCCGAAGCGTTCGCCTGGGGGTCCAGGTCGAGCAGGAGCACGTCGAACTCCGCCTCGGCGAGACACGCGGCGAGGTTCACAGCGGTGGTGGTCTTGCCGACCCCGCCCTTCTGGTTGGTCACGGCGATGACGCGGGTCACCGGGCTCCTTTCAGGGGGGCACCGATACTAGCAGAGATGCAGCGGGCGGCGAGGCCGCAGCCTCAGGAGCCAAGTGGTCGTTTGGCGGCCATGCCTTCGCGCCTGGGGAGCCAGTCCGGGGCCGGCGCGACCTTGCGGTACACGACGCACACGGCGGTGTCGAGCGGCGAGGCCGCCAGGGGCACCGGTGCCTCGAAGGTGAGGCCGCAGCGCACCCCAGCTGCCTCCGCGGCGGCGCCCTCCTCGTCGAGTGTCCGCCGCGTCTTGCTCGCCAGCAGCGCGCCGCCCTCCGCGAGCAGCGGCGCCGCCAGCTCGACCAGCACGGCGAGCTCGGAGACGGCACGGGCAAACACCACGGTGTGGGCCTCGCGCCCCGGCGAGCCGTCGGACGCATAGCGCTCACTCCGAGCGCACTCCACGGCGGCGCGGTGCTCGAGCCCTGTGACGCGGACGGCCTCCTTGAGGAACGCGCACTTCTTGGCGACTGCATCCAGCAGCGTGATGCGCGCGCCGGGTAGTGCCACTGCGAGGGGGACGCCGGGGATGCCGGCTCCGGCGCCGAGGTCGATCCATCGACCGCCCTCGAGCTCGCGGAGCGCCGGCACACGGAGCAACGCGAGCGAGTCGCCGATGAGGGCGTCGACCACGGTCACCGGGTCTGTGAGCCCCGTCACGTTGGCCTTTCGCCAGCCGAGCAGCAGGTCCACATACCGCTCCAGCGCCGCGGTCTGCGTCTCGTCAAGACCGTGTGCCGCGGCCACTCGGCCGAGCGCCGCACGTGTCCTGAGCTCGTCGCTCACAGGGCCGGAGCCTCAGCGCCGACCGCGTCGCGGACCGCCGCCACGAGCGCGTCGACATCGGCCGGGGTCGTCTGCCACGAGCACATGAGGCGCACCACTCCGGCGTCTTCGTCCCACACGTAGAAGTGATAGCGCTCGTGGAGCCTCTCGATGGCCGCCTGGGGAAGCGCCGCGAACACGGCATTCGCCTCTACGGGGTAGGCAAGCTCGACGCCCGGCACCGCGGCGACCGCGTCGCCGAGCCGCCGGGCCATCTCGTTGCCGTGCCCGGCGGTCTCGCGCCAAAGGTCGTCCTCGAACAGGCGAAGCAACTGGGCCGAGATGTAGCGCATCTTGGAGGCCAGCTGTGTGCCCTGCTTGCGCGCGTAGAGGTAGTCGGCGGCGAGGCTGCGGCGGAAGAAGACCACGGTCTCCGCCCCGAGCAACCCGCTCTTGGTCCCGCCCAGGGTGAGCACGTCGACGCCGCACCCCGCGGTCAGCTCGCGCAGCTCGAGCCCGAGCGCCGCGGCCGCGTTGACCAGACGGGCGCCGTCCACATGTACCAGCAGGCCGGCGCCGTGCGCCTCGTCCGCCAGCGCGCGGATCTCGCCCGGCGCGTAGACCGTCCCCAGCTCCGTGGACTGCGAGATCGAGACCAGCCGGGCCTGTACGTGGTGCTGGTCGCCGAAGCCGACCAGCCGGCCGCGGAGCAACTCCGGCGTCAGCTTGCCGTCCGGCGTAGCGACGTCGACGAGCTTGGCGCCGGCGATCTGCTCCGGCGCCCCGCACTCGTCGACGTTGATGTGCGCCGTCTCCGGGCAGATCACCGCCTCGAAGGGCCGCAGTACCGCGGCCAGCGCAGTGACGTTGCCGCCGGTACCGTTGAAGACCGGGAAGGCCTCGACGTCGCCAAGCAGCTCCCTGAGCCGTGCCCGCAGGCGCACGGTCCAGTCGTCGTCTCCGTAGGCGCGCGCCCAGCCCTCGTTCGCGGCCACCACCGCCTCGAGCACCGCCGGGTGAGCCCCCGCGTAGTTGTCGCTGGCGAAGAGCGTGAGCGGAGATCCTGCGCTGTTCACGTGGCCACCTTCCCCTTGAGCTGCTCGTAGAACAGGCTGAGCGGGAACTCGTCGTCGAGCACCCTGTCGATCCAGGCGCGCGGCGCGCCCTCGTCCGAGAAGACGCGCGCGCCGTCGCGCCACTCCGAGCCGAGATTGGGTGCGACGTACCGGGAGACCAGGTCGTGCGCGGCGATCCAGTACGTCACCCTGCTGGTGTCGATGCCTCGCCGGTAGAGCTCCTCGACCATCTCCCGCAGCTCGCCGACCGCGGTCTCCACGTTGTCCCAGTCGACGACCAGCCGGTTGTCGGTCCACTGCACCACGCCCTTGTCGTGCAGGAACCCGAACAGCAGCTGACCGCCGAGCCCGTCGTAGTTGCGCACCCGCTTGCCGGTGATGGGGAAGCGCAGCAGGCGGTCGAAGAGGATGGCGTACTGGATGTAGCGTGCGAAGGGGAACGTCTCTACCAGCTCTCCCGCCGTCCCGTAGGTGGCCAGGTCCACCCGCAGCTCCTCGAGCGAGTACATCCAGTAGGGGAGCCGCTGGCGAATCATGAACGGGTCGAACGGCAGATCGCCGTGACTGTGCCAGCGGTCGTGGATCATGTCCCAGAGGATGTATGTCTCGAGCGCGAGGTCCGCGGAAGACGCGAGCGCTCGCGCATCCGGCGGCAGGTCGATGCGCAGCACCTCCGTCGCCCGCAGTGTGGAGCGGCGGTACCGAGTGGACTCGCGGTCGCAGAAGATGCCGCCGAAGTGGTTGGTCGGCCGCTCCGCGACGCTCACCGTCTCGGGGAAGAGCACCGCGCACTCGCTGTCGTAGCCGGCCGTGTTGGCGACCAGCTGGACCGGGACGAACTTGGCGTTGTCGTAGAGCTCGCGCTCGATGCGGTCGACGAAGTCCGGCCACGGCGTGCGCGTGATGAGGGCCTCGAAGCGCGTGTCGGGAGAGCCGTTGGGCGTGTAGAGCGGGAAGACCACGAGGTGCTCCACGCCGTCCCGACGCATGAGGTCGGGGCGGAAGAGATCGAGTGAGGCCCGGAAGTCGGGCTTGCCGCAGCCGCCCTCGACCCACGCGTCCAGGTCGGCCACGATCTGCGCCAAGTACTCCTTCTGGTGCGGGAACCGCGGCGCGAGATCGGCGATGGCCTCGGCCATCGTCACCACCAGCGCGCGCACCTCTCCGGCGTCGTGCGCCGCGAGGTCGATGCTGCCGGTGGGCTCCTGGAGGAGCCGCAGGGCGTCCGTGGCGGCCTTGAGGCGCAGCCACGCAGGGTCCTGCGCCGCCTCGGACACGATGGGCGTCGCGTCCGTCTGGAACGCGTGCAGCGACGCCCAGTACACGAGGTTCAGCCACAGCTGGCGATGGTCGCGCCGCAGCAGGAAGTCGTCGCCGAAGAGGTCCGAGTCCGCGGCGACCACCACGCGGCCGTCACCGTAGGGTACGGCCGCCACAAGCCCCGCGCCGGGTGGGTCCGCCGTGGAGCTCGTGCGCAGGACCAGGGCTCCCGGCGCGTCCGCCGCCACCACGCCTGCCCGGTAGAACCCCACGTCGTGGACGAGATGCAGGATGCCGGGGTCCGCCACATCGCCGGCCGGCAGCCCGGGTATCCAGGTCGGTACGTCGTCGCCACGGTAGTCGGACACCGTGGCGGATTCGACGCGCACGCCGTAGGGGGCCAGGAGCTCGTTGAGGTTGCCGCCGTACTTGTCCTCCTCTTCCTCGCCGAGCACGACGAGGCCGCCGCCGCGGGCCACGAAGTCCCGCACCGCGGCTATCTCGGGGGGCGAGAACAGCGGCGGGTCGTCCCCTACCGTGCGCTCCCACCTGGCCTCGCTCGGGTGGGCGATGACGAGTACGTCGACGCCGGCCAGACGGGCGTCGTCCAGCGGCCTGCCGGTCGTCGTGGCCACATCGAAGTCCCGCTCGGCGAGCTGAGCGGCGGCGCGGCCGTAGGAAGCGGCGGCGGGGTGGACCGGCCGCATGCGCGCCGCAGCCTCCGGCCGGATGGACCACGCCTCGCCGTGGTGTTCGTCGAACAGCACCGTCGCGACGGTGCGCTGGCGCAGGTCGAGCATGATGACCTCCTGCCCACGAGCTGCTGATGATGAGACGTCGCGCACGCGACGTGGGAAGTCCCGATGGGCGTGTTGTTCCAAAGCGCGAGGAGAGGTCAAACCCGGCGGCCGTACGCCGGGGTGCGACTCAGAGGTCGCGGTTCTTGGTAAGGACGAGCACGGTGCCGCCCTCGTCCGGCTTGCGCAGGTCGAAGTCGTCGACCACGGCGCGGATGATGGAGATGCCCATGCCGCCCTCGGCCAGCTGGACGCCGGCCAGGTCGCGACACTCCTCGCAGTCGTCGTCGTCCTCGTGGAACCCGCCGCCCTCGTCGCGGATGAGCACCGTGACACGGTCCTGGTGCACGATGAACTCGAGGTGCACCTGACCCTCGTCGTGGTCGTAGGCGTGCCGGACGGAGTTGGAGCACGCCTCAGTGAGCGCGAGCTTGAGATCGGCAACCGCGTCCGCGGAGTACCCACCGTTGGAGCGCAGAAGACCGGACAACGCCAAGCGGCCGAGCGAGACGAACTCAGCCTTGGCCGGAATATCGAGCTTCACATAATCGTCCACAGCGCACAGCATCCTATCGGCTTGACGCTCCGGGAGCCAGACTCCAGAAGTTCACGTTCACCCCAACGCTTACTTCCCGATGGAGGTCCTGACATTCACGTTCTGGCCACACATCGCACAGAATGTACCCCGCAAGGCGACATCCTCAACCGCGTAGCCGGTCCTTCGGACCAGCAGCCGCCTACAGTTCGGGCACATCGTGTTCTCACCTTCATGCCCAGGGACGTTGCCGAGGTACACGAACTGCAGCCCGGCGTCCTTTCCGATCCTCACGGCGTTCTCGAGCGTGGCGATGGGCGTCGGAGGGAGGTGCGCATACTCCAGTGACGGCATGAAGCGCGTGACGTGCCAAGGGGTCTCCGGGCCGAGCCGGTCGACCATCCACGAGGCGATCCCCTGCAGGGTCGCGTCGTCGTCGTTGAATGTCGGGATCACGTTGGTGACGATCTCGACGTGGCAGCCGTACTCGGCCTTGGCCCGCTCGGCGGACTCGAGCACCGGCAGCATCTCGGGGATGCGGCAGAGCTCCTTGTACTGCTCGTCGCTGAAGCCCTTGACGTCGACGCGGTAGGCGTCGACGTGGGGCGCCAGGACGGCGAGCGCCTCCTCCGTGATGTAGCCGTTGGTCACGAGCACGGTGTACAGGCCGTGCTCGTGCGCGGCCTGCGCGCCGTCGAGGATGTACTCCAGCCAGATGGTCGGCTCGTTGTAGGTCCAGGCCACGCCCTGGCACTCGTTGTTCGCGGCCAGCACCGGGAGGTTGCGAATGGGCAAGTCGCGCAGGTCACGTGTGGCCTCGGCCGGGTCGGCGTGCGCGATCTGCCAGTTCTGGCAGTGACGGCACGTGAAGTTGCAGCCCACGCTCCCCAGCGAGAGCACCGTGGTGCCCGGGAAGAAGTGGTAGAGCGGCTTCTTCTCGATCGGGTCCGCGGCGACGCTGCAGACCTTGCCGTAGGTGATGGCGTAGAGCTTGCCGTCCCTGTTGACCCGCGCCCGGCACACGCCGCTCTTGCCGGGCGCGATGCGGCAGAGTCGCGGGCAGACGTGGCACTGCACCGCGCCGTCGTCCAGCTCGTCGTAGAGCATCGCCTCGTGCTGGTCGTCCGTACGTGCCGCCATGGTCAAGCCTCCGGCCGGCGCAGACCGGCGATGCCGCGCTGTACGCTCTCGACGAGCGCGGCTTGTAGTTCCTGGTTGCCCGCCGCCACGGTCGCCATCTGGAAACTGGCGTCCGAGCCGAGCACGGGCCGGTCGTCCAGCGAAGCGCCGTCGGCGTCACCGAAGGGCAGTCCGGCCTCCCTCAGGAGAAGATACGCCGCGGCGACGTCGTAGGGCGAGTTGCACAGCACGGCGCCGCGGCCCACGCGGCGAAACTCCGCCTCGGTCCAGGGGTGGGCCGCAATGATCGCCGGGCCGATGTCCACGTACGCGTCGAGTTGGCCGGTGAGGATGCGGGTCACACCGTAGGTGGCGGACCCGATGTCGAAGACGCCCCCTCCGACCGACGATCCGTCGATGAGCTCAGCAAGCACACTCGAGAGGATCACGGCCGGCCGGCCGCGGAACCCCAGTGTCCAGAAGATGCTCTCGAGGTCGGCATGCCTGGCGGGCAGGAACGGGATCTCCGAGCCGTCGGTGCGCGTCATGTGGAAGCCGGCGCCCTTCTCGGCGACGAACAGGTCGCCGTTCTTGATCTCCTGGATGACGCCGGCGACCACGTCGCCCATCGTCGGCGCCGGACCCGCCGGCACTGCCGCGATGCTGACGCAGGCCATCTCGAAGCCGGCGGCGGCCGGCCGGGTGCCGTCGATGGGGTCGACCACGAGGACGAGCTCCGGGTCCGCGGCGCCCTGCAGACCGCCGTCCTCCGAGTAGAACGCCCACGTCGGCAGGTGCTCGCGCATGTGCTCCGCGAGCAGAGCCTCGGCCTGCTCGTCGATGCTGAAGGTCACGTCGCCACCCACCGCAACGCCCGCATGACCGCGAGCGGCGTGCGTGCCCAGCGAAGGCAGCGCGATGTTCCGCAGACGGCCGCAGAGGGTGGTCAGTATGTCGGTGAGTTCGCTCACGGACCCGTGATTTTACCCTGCTATACTCGGCGCTGCCGTGCGCACGTCTCCCGCGAGCTGCGGCCCACCACCATGACGCCCTCTCCCGCCACCCCATGACCCCCGCGCCCGCGTCCGCCGGGACCGTCGCCTATCGCGCCGGCAAGGCCGTCTATCTCAACCTCACCAACCGTTGCTCGAGCTCCTGCGAGTTCTGCATCCGCGACTGGAGCGAAGGGGTGTACGGCGCCGACCTGCGCCTGGACCACGAGCCTGACATCGAGGAAGTCACGCAGGCCATCGAGGTCGCCTTCATGGACGGCCCGGCGGAAGAGGTCGTCTTCTGCGGCTTCGGTGAGCCCACGATGCGGTTGGACCTCATCCTCGCCACTACCGAGTGGCTCCGCCTTCGGCGCATCCGCAGCCGGCTGGACACCAACGGCCACGGCCAGCTGCTGAACCCGGACGTGGACGTGCCGGCGGCCCTCGCGACGGCCGGCCTCGACGCCGTGACGCTCAGCCTGAACGCGGCGAGCCCAGAGGAATACGATCGCGCGTGCCGCCCCGTGTTCTCCAAGTCCTACAGGGCCGTCCTGCATTTCGCCGAACAGTGTCTTACGCACGGCATCGAGACCACGCTGACCGCCGTCGACTACCCGGGTGCAGACCTGCCCGGCGTGGCCGACATCGCAGCCGCGATGGGCGCGGGCTTCAGGGCCCGCGGCTACGCGGCCCCGCCCGCGCGGCCGGCTGCTGAGAAGGGAGACCGATGATGGCCGAGTCTGGAGCGCGCATCCTCCTCGTCGACGACGAGGAGGCGATCCTCAAGCTGTTGCGGTTCCCCCTGGAGAAAGAGGGCTACCAGGTGGTCACCGCGCGCGACGGCGACGAGGCACTCGGGACTTTCGCGCGCGAGGACTTCGACCTGGTCATCCTCGACATCATGCTGCCGCACGTGGACGGCATGGAGGTCTGCCGCCGCATCCGCGCCCAGAGCATCGTGCCGATCATCATGCTCACCGCCAAGAGCGACGAGTTCGACAAGGTGCTCGGCCTCGAGATCGGCGCCGACGACTACATCACCAAGGACAAGTTCAGCCTGCGCGAGTTCCGCAGCCGTGTGCGCGCGCAGCTGCGCCGCGCCGAGATGAGCCGCAGCGCCGAGGCCACCAAGAAGGATGTCATCAAGGTCGACGACCTCGAGGTTGACGTGCTCAAGCGCAACGTCATCGTGCGCGGCGCCAAGGTGGACCTCACGTACATCGAGTTCGAGATCCTCAAGACGCTCATCTCGCACCCGGGCCGCGTCTACAGCCGGCAACTGCTGCTCCAGCTCGTGTGGGGCGATAGCGACTACCGCGACTCCCGCACCGTCGACGTCCACATCCGCCACCTCCGCGAGAAGCTCGAGTCCGACCCTAAGGACCCCGAGTTCATCTTCACGGTGCGTAACATCGGCTACAAGTTTCGCGAGTTCTAATAGAGTGAGCGCCTGGCAGGGAGGGCGCCCCCAGACCGGACGCGTCGTATGTTCAGCTCCGTCAAGAACTGGCTCACGCTCCTCATCGTCGCGCTGGTCGCGCTGGCGATGCTCGTGGCGTGGGTCTACGTGATCCCACCCCTCCAGGGACGACTGACCGACCAGAAGCTCGCCGAGGCCAGGTCGAACGCCCAATTGCTGCGCAACACGCTCCTCCCGTCTCTTGGCTACGACGGCGTCGCCCAGAAGGTGACCATCCGGGACGCCAGCACGCTCGAGGGCACGCTCAGCCTTCTCTCCTCCCGGTTCGCCGGACGCGTGCTGGTCTTCACGAGCAACCAGGTGCTGCTTGCCTCTTCCAGCAATCAGGCGGCCTCACCGGACGTCAGCAACTACCCGATGCTGGGGGAGGCCGTCAATACCGGCCAGCCGACCCAGGGCACGGTGACGACCAACGAGGGGAGGGTGGCCGCCACCGCGTTACCGCTGTTCGTCGGGGACAAGGCAGTCGCCGCGGTGCTGCTGATCTCGCCCCTGCGAGATGTGGACAACGCGGTCGCCGCGGTGCAGCGCCAGCTGCTGTTCGCCACTCTGCTGGCGCTCGGCATCAGTCTCATCTTGGGCTACCTGGCCTCGTACTTCATCGCCCGCCGCCTGAAGCGCATCGAGCGGAGCGCCGAGCTCATCGCCGGCGGCGACCTCTCGGCCAAGGTGCCCGAGACGGTGGAGGACGAGATCGGTCAGCTGGCCGACACCTTCAACGTGATGGCCGAGCGGCTGCGCAGCGCCTTCGCCCAGGTGGAGTACGAGCGCGACCGCGTCGAGGTGCTGCTCAACGATCTGAGCGAAGGCGTCCTCGGCCTGTCGGCAGACGGCACCATCACCATCGCCAACCCCGCGGCCGCCATCCTGCTCGACCGCCAAGCGCTGATCGGCGAGACGGTGGACGAGGCTCTGCCCACCGACGTAGCGCAGCTCTGGCGGGACTCGCAGGAGGACGCCGACTTCGACATGGTCGTCTTCGGGCATGACGACATCACCCTGGAGGCGACCACGTATCCGGTCGGCGGCGACGCCGACTTCACCTCCATCGTCGTGCTCCGCGACGTGACCGCGCAGGCGCGCCTGGAACGAGCCCGCCGCGACCTCATCGCCAACGCGTCACACGAGTTCAAGACGCCGCTGTTCTCGCTGGCCGGCTCGCTCGAGCTCATCGACGAAGGCGACCTCAGCCCGGAGGAGCAGAGCGAGTTCCTGCAGGTCATGCGCCAGCAGGTCGACCGCCTCCGCAACATGGCGGTGAGTATGCTCGACCTCTCGCGGGTCGAGGCCGGCTCGTTCGAGCTGCACCCCGAGGACGTGGACCTGGCGTTGATCGGCCAGTCAGTGCTGGACGAGTTCCAGGCGCAGGCACAGTCCAAGGACGTGGCGCTGTCCTTCGAGGAGGGCGAGGGCCAGTCGGCGTGGTGCGACGAACAGCGCCTGGTGCAGGTACTTCGCGCGCTGATCGACAACGCCATCAAGTACTCTCCCAGCGGCAGCTCAGTGCGTCTGTCGGCGGCCGCTGAGGGCGTCGATGCGCTGGTCGTGGTCGCGGATGACGGCCCCGGGATCTCCAGCAGCGAGCTCCCGCACGTGTTCGAGCGCTTCCACCGCGGCCGGGAGGAGCGCGGCACGACGACGGGCGCGGGCCTCGGCCTCTCCATCGCCCGCGAGCTCACCGAGATGATGGGCGGCGCCATCACCGCCGAGTCGCCGCCGGACGGCGGCGCGCGCTTCACCGTCCGGCTGCCACGCACAGCGGGCGACCGCAGGCGCCGCGCGGCCGTCTGACGGCGGTGCGTTCACAAGCCTTAATGGCTTCCCTTAGGTTGCTTAACAGTCCCATAGGGGGCAGGTAATAGCCGAGCGGCATCGTCTCAGGTGACTACCGGCCAGGGCGGACGCGTTGGCGCGCGCCCTTCCTGTGACGATCAGAAGGAAAGGGAAACGCGCATGAAGCTCAAGGGATTCCTGGCAGGCCTTGCCGGCGGCGCCGTAGCGGCGGCTGCGGTCGTCCTCCTGCTGGTGTTCGTGTTCGACCTCGGTGAAGTCAACAAGACCGTCGTCCAGGCCACACCAGAGACGCCGACCTCGTACTCCACCCCAGCCGCGCCCGGGACCGGTCTCTCGCCGCAGCAGATCTACAGCACTCTGTCCGGCGGCGTGGTCATGGTGCTCTCCGAATTCGGCACCTCGGGCACAGACTCGTTCGGCCAGTCGCAGAGCTCCCAGGCCCTCGGCACCGGCTTCGTAGTCGACAAACAGGGCTACATCCTGACCAACGCGCACGTCGTCGACGAGAGCGGTCAGCGCGCCAGCAGCGTGACGGTCGTCTTCAACAAGGGCGGCAGCGAGACCACCCGTGTCCCCGGCCAGTTGGTGGGTGTCGACGTGGGCAGCGATGTGGCCGTCATCAAGGTCGACCCGAGTAAGGTCGGCAACCTCAACCCGCTGCCCTTGGGCGATTCGAGCACCGTCCAGGTGGGAGAGCCGGTCGTGGCCATCGGCAACCCTTTGGGCTACGATTTCTCCATCACGTCGGGCATCGTCTCGGCAACCGGGCGCAGCCTCCAGTCGCCGAGCGGCCAGACCATCCCCAACGGCATCCAGACCGACGCGGCCATCAACCAGGGCAACTCCGGCGGTCCGCTCATCGACAGCTCCGGCAAGGTCATCGGCGTCAACGAGCAGATCGCCTCGTCCGGTGGTGGCAACGACGGCCTCGGCTTCGCCGTCCCGATCAACACAGCCATCCGCTCCATGGAGCAGTTGAAGGCGAACGGCAAGGTCACCTACGCGTGGATGGGCGTCGGAGTGCAGACGCTCACCAGCGACGTCGCCAGCGCCCTCGGCGTGCAGACGCAGGCTGGGGCGCTCGTCGAGTCGGTCTCCCCCGGCAGCCCCGCGGATAAGGCCGGCATCAAGGGCGGCACCAAGCAGGTGACCGTCCAGGGCCAGCAGTTCACGGTCGGCGGCGACGTTGTCACGAAGGTCGACAACACCCCAATCAAGACGGCCGACGAACTCATCGCCTTCCTCGGCACCAAGAAGCCGGGCGACACGGTGACGGTGAAGGTCGATCGCAACGGGCAGTCTCAGGACATCCAAGTCACCCTAGTGCAACGGCCGAGCAACCTCTGATCCAGACGCACCGGCGCCCGCAGGCAGCTTCGCGGCGGGCGCCGGGGTCATGAGTGGGCCGCCTACCACTTTTTCGGGTAGGCGGCCCACTTTTTTTGACACGCGGCCCGGCGCGGGTGTATACCCAGTCTCCGGGTCGCGACCCATCTGGAGCGCGTCCGGGAGCCATCAGCGAGCAACGACGGAGGGGTCGCTTGCCGACGCTCGACGAACGCATGGAGACGCTCCTGCCTATCGTCCGCGGTCTGGCCGAGATGTTCGGGCCGGACTGCGAGGTCGTGCTGCACGACGTCCGCCGGCTCCCGCACTCCATCGTCGCCATCGAGAACGGCGGCGTGACGGGGCGCACCGTCGGCGACGTGCCCACCGACCGCATGCTGCGCAGCCTGCGCAACCTCGACGAGACCCAGGACGTGCGCCTCTACATCACGTCGCAGGAAGGCAAGATCCTCAAATCGCTCGCGGTGACTCTGCGCGACGAGGACGGCGTGCCCTACGGACTGCTCGGCCTGAACCACGACATCTCCGAGATGGTGCAGGCTCAGCGCACGCTGGCGAACCTCACGTCCGTCGGCCGCCTGGACGGCGGAGCCGCCCCCGAGGCCGGCGAGATCTTCGCCGGCGACATCCGCGACGTCGTCGCCGGCATGGTCACCAAGATCCTCGGCGAGATGGGCAAGACGCCGGCGGCGATGACCCGCGAGGAGAAGATGGAGGTCGTCAAGCGCCTCGAAGAGCGCGGCGCGTTCCTCGTCAAGCGCTCGGCCGAGCAGGTCGCGGAGGCGCTCGACCTGTCGCGCTACACCATCTTCGCGTACCTCAAGGAGATCCGCCACGGCAGCGCGACGGACGAGGGCGCGAATGGCTCGGGCGCCGAGGCCGAGCCCGCCTCCCGCGCCGGCGCGGGAGGCGGACAGTGACCTGCGGCGGCGGCACCAAGGCCGGCGGCGTGCGCACTGACGCGGCGACCGTGGGCGCGCTCTACGACATCGTCGCCGGCTCCGGGAGCCGGTCGCTCGCCGTCGTCGGCCTGGTCAAGAACGCCGGCAAGACGACTGTGGTGAACGCGCTCATCGCCAACTGTCCACAGCGGTTCGGCCTCACCTCTCTCGGCCTCGACGGAGAGCGCACAGACAATCTGACCGGCCTTGCCAAGCCCAGCATCAGTCCGCCGGCGGGCACCCTGGTGGCGACCACACAGGGATCGCTCGACCGCTCACGTTACGCCATGGAGGCGCTCGAGGAGCTCCCGTTCCACACGCCGCTGGGCCGCGTCGTCATCGGCAGCGCAACTGGCGACGGCGCCGTGGAGGTCAGCGGCCCGACCACGCTCGCCGAACTCCGCGTCACCGTGGAGCGGCTGCAGGCGCTGGGCGCCGACCAGGTCATCGTGGACGGCGCCATCAATCGCATCGGCAGCGCCTCTCCGAGGGTCAGCGACGGTGTCGTGGTGGCCACCGGCGGCATGGTCGGCGACACCCTCGATGACGTGCTCGAGACCACGGTCGACGCCATCGAGCTGCTGACGCTGCCGGGCGTCGGTCCCGTCACCCGGTCGCTGGTCGAGGGGCACGTCGCGGCCGGCGCCCGCGCCGTCGCCTTCACGGCGGGCGGGACCGCCCACTCGCTCGAGCTCGCGACGGTCGTGGGTGAGGGCGTGACCGTCGCCCGTGAGATCGAGCGGCTGGGCGCCGACACGCTGCTCGTCGGGGGCGCCCTGACCCAGGAGTTCGTCGACGACTTCACGCGGGTGCTGCCGCCGCGCACGGAACTCCGCGTCATCGTGCGCGACGCCACCGTGCTGGTGCTGCCGCCGGCGATGGTCGGCCGGTTCCGGCGCCGCGGCATCCGCCTCGAGGTGCTGACGCCCCTGCGCATGCTGGCGTTGACGGTCAACCCATTCCGGGTTCCGCAGCCGTACCAGCCCAAGGTCTTTTTCTCCGCGGTCGCCGAGGCTGTCGGCGACCGCGTCCCGATGTTCGACGTCGTGAATGGGTTCGCCCGGCTGCCGGGAGGCAGCGGGGAGCCTGCGACCTCCGTCTCCTCCTGACGAAAGTGGGTGGTCAAGTGAACAATGCCCTCCAGCTGAACGGCGACCTGGTCGACCGCGCGCATGCCGCGGCAAGCGCCATCGCCGACGACATCCAGCGGCACATCGAAGAACACACGACGGACACGACGGAGCGCGCCACGCTGCGCCTGCTCGGCATCGCCGGCGTCAACGAGATCGATGTACCCCTAGTCAACGTGGTCGTGGAGCACGCGCGCGACCTGCTCCCGGCCGGCGTCGTGCGGCCGTTCGTCGACCTCATGAACCAGACGGGCAAGAGCGCGCAGGAAGTCGCCGAGGGCGTCGCCGCCGGTGAGCTTGCCCTCGTCCCGGTGCCGGAGGACCGGCGCGCCGCCGCGGAAACCCGCGCCGGTGAGCTCGCCCGGGAGGGCGTCGCGCGCATCGACGCCGTCCGCGCGCGCCGCAACGAGCTCGTCTCCCAGACGGGCGAGCCGCTCAAGCCCTACGTCTACGTCATCGTCGCGACGGGCAACATCTACGAGGACGCCGCCCAGGCCAAGGCCGCGGCCCGCGCCGGCGCCGACGTGATCGCCGTCATCCGCACGACGGCGCAGAGCCTGCTCGACTACGTGCCGCTACGGCGCGACGACCGAGGGCTTCGGCGGCACCTACGCGACGCAGGAGAACTTCCGCCTCATGCGCGCCGCCCTCGACGAGGTCGGCGAGGAGCTCGGCCGCTACATCCGCCTGCTGCAACTACGCCAGCGGCCTGTGCATGCCCGAGATCGCCACCATGGGCGCGCTCGAGCGCCTCGACATGATGCTCAACGACTCGATGTACGGGATCATCTTCCGCAACATCAACATGCAGCGGACCTTCGTCGACCAGTACCTCAGCCGCCTGATCAACGCGCGCGCCGGCATCATCATCAACACCGGCGAGGACAACTACCTCACGACCGCCGACGCCTTCGAGAAGGGCTACACGGTCGTCAGCTTCGCGACTTCATCAACGAGGCCTTCGCCCTGCGCGCCAACCTCGAGCCCTGGCAGATCGGCCTCGGACACGCCTTCGAGATCAACCCGTCGACGCCCGACCAGGTCGTCTACCAGATCGCCGACGCTCAGCTCATCCGCCAGCTGTTCCCGGGCTATCCGCTCAAGTACATGCCGCCCACCAAGTACATGCCGGGCGACATCTTCCAGGGCCACATCGTCGACGGCATGTTCAACTTCACCGGCATCTTCACCGGCCAGGAGATCATGCTGCTCGGCATGCTCACCGAGGCCCTGCACACGCCGCTGCTCCAGGACCGCTACCTCAGCATCAAGAACGCCAAGTACGTGTTCGAGAGCTGCCGCGACCTGGCCGATGAGGTCACATACAAGCCGGGCGGCATGATCGAGCAGCGCGCCAACGACCAACTGCAGAAGGCCGTCGACCAGACTCGAGCACGTGCGCGACATCAGCCTCTTCAAGGCGCTCGAGGACGGCGAGTTCGCCGACGTGAAGCGTGACCCGCAGGGCGGCCGCGGCTTCGACGGCGTCTTCAAGATCACGCCGGACTACTTCAACCCGTTCTTCGCGGCGCTGCGTGAGGGCCGGATGAGCGGTGCTCCCGAGGGTCCGGCTCCCGGCGGCTCAGCCACGGCCAAAGAAGGGGGGCATTGATGATCATTAGACCGTATGGTGATACTCGTGATGACGGCATCATCCAATTCTCCTTCACGCTGCCCATGCCGTACTCGATGAAGGCGACGGACGTCGGCAAGCAGTTCCTCGAGAAGCTCGGCTTCCACAGCGTGGGCATCGCCGAGTGCAAGGCCATCGACCCGGGCTACACGCTCTTCGTGGCCTACGGCCGCACCGACACCGGCATCGACCCCGACGAGGTCAAGGGCGACTACCTCAAGGTCGAGGAGATGGACTACTACGCCATCAACGCCCTCATCAAGGATACGCTCGGCCGCAAGCGTCAAGGTGGTGGGCGCGGCGATCGAGAGCGACGCCCACACGGTCGGTATCGACGCGATCATGAACATGAAGGGCTTCGCCGGGAACTACGGCCTGGAGCGGTATCCGGAGATCGATGCGCTCAACATGGGCTCGCAGATCCCGTGCGCCCAGCTGCTCAAGACCGCGCTCGACCGGGAAGCCGACGCGATCCTCGTCAGCCAGATCGTCACCCAGAAGAACATCCACGTGCAGCACCTCACCCAGCTCATCGAACTGCTCGAGGCTGAGGGCGTGCGCGAGCGGTTCGTGCTGATCGTGGGGGGTCCCCGCATCAGCAACGCCTTCGCCAAGGAACTCGGCTACGACGCCGGCTTCGGACCACGGACGACGCCACTCGAGGTCGCGTCGTTCCTCGCTCAGGAAGTCGTGCGCAGGCACCAAGAAAGCTGAGGCGGCGAGTACCATAGACATGGACACCATCCATCAATGTGTCGTGATGCAGAGCGTTAGGGTCGCGTCGGGGGCTGCAGCCACACACGCAACGGCTTTAGGAGGCCGCAGTGTCTGACAACGACGTCGTCATCCTTTCCGCAGTACGTACCGCCCAAGGTCGCTTCCAGGGCGGCTTCGCCGGCACCCCGGCGCAGGAACTCGGCGCGATCGCCATGACCGAGGCGCTCAAGCGCGCCGGCGTCACCGGCGACCAGCTCACCGAGGTCATCTTCGGCAACGTGATCCAAGCCGGCCTGGGCCAGAACGTCGCCCGCCAGGCCGAGCTGAAGGCCGGGGTCCCGGACAACGTCCCGGCCGTCACCGTGAACCGCGTCTGCGTGTCGAGCGCGTCCGCACTCGCTTGGGCGGCGGCCAACATCAAGGCCGGCGACGGCGAGATGTACCTCGTCGGCGGCACCGAGAACATGACGCGCGCGCCGTGGGCGCTGCAGAACGGCCGTAGCGGCTACCGCATGGGCATGCCGTCCGCCGAGATGTTTGACACCATGGTGCTCGACGGTCTGTGGTGCGCGATCGGCGACACCCACATGGGCGTCACCGCGGAGAACCTCAGCGAGCAGTTCGGCATCAGCAGGGAACTGCAGAACGAGGTCGCTTACCAGAGCCAGCTGCGCGCCACCAAGGCGATCAAGGAAGGCCGCTTCAAGGACGAGATCGTCCCCGTGGTCATCCCGCAGCGCAAGGGGGACCCCAAAGTCGTTGACACCGACGAGTGCCCGCGCGAGACCTCGCCGGAAATCCTCGCCGGCCTCAAGCCCGTCTTCAAGAAAGACGGCGTCGTGACCGCAGGCAACGCCTCGGCGATTGCGGACGGCGCCAGCGCGCTGGTCGTGACGTCCCGCAAGAAGGCCGCCGAGCTCGGTCTCAAGCCGATCGCTCAGCTCGTCAGCTACGCCACAGCCGCCGTCGACCCCTCCATCATGGGCCTCGGCGAGACGAAGGCCGCCCAGCTGGCGCTCGAGAAGGCCGGCCTGACCAGCAAGGACGTCCAGCTGGCCGAGCTCAACGAGGCCTTTGCCTGCGTCGCCGCGCTGGCGATCCGCGAACTCGGCCTCAGCAGTGGCATCGTCAACGTCAATGGCGGCGCGGTCGCGCTCGGCCACCCGCTTGGCAACACCGGCACGCGCATGATCGTGACGCTCATCCACGAGCTCCAGAAGCGCGGCCAGGAGATCGGCCTCACCGGCGCCTGCGTGGGCGGCGGACAGGGTGCCGGCTCGGTCATCAAGGTAGAGGGCTGATAGAGCCCCACGAAACGAACCCGCATGAAGCGCTGGGCGCCGGAGGCCGCTGATGCCTCTCGCGCCCGGCCGCCCTCGGGGGGATGGAGCAGGGATGAAGGAAGGCAACAAGTTCGGCGCACACAGGGTCATCGAGCCCAAGGGCGTCCTGCCGCAGCCGGCGTGGAAGATCGACAACACCATGGAGATCTACGACAACGAGATCCTCATCGACGTCGACACGCTCAACATCGACGCCGCCAGCTTCACTCAGATCGAGGAGGCCGAGGGTGGCGACGTCAAGAAGATGGCCCGGCACAGCCTGGGCATCATCGCCGATCGCGGCAAGCACCATAACCCGGACACGGGCTCCGGCGGCATGCTGCTCGGCACGGTGGCGGCGATCGGCCCTAAGCTCAAGGACCGCGACCTCAAGGTCGGCGACCGCATCGCGACGCTGGTCTCGCTCTCCCTGACCCCGCTCAAGGTCGACGAGGTCATCTCGGTCAACAGAGACACCTGCCAGGTCAAGGTCAAGGCCCAGGCCATCCTGTTCGAGACCGGCATCTACGCGAAGATCCCGGAGGATATGGACGAGGCACTCGCGCTTGCCATCCTCGACGTGGCCGGCGCCCCGGCGCAGGCGGCCAAGCTGAGCAAGCCCGGCCAGACGGTGTTCATCATCGGCGCCGGCGGCAAGAGTGGCCTCCTCTGCGCTTATGAGGCCAAGAAGCGCGTCAAGCCGACCGGCAAGGTGATCTGCCTGGTGCACGGCGACGCCGGCAAGAAGCGCCTCGAGAAGTCCGGCTTCGCCGACGTCATCATCCAGGGTTCCGCGACGAACCAGCTCTTCGTCTATGATGAGGTCAAGAAGGCCACGAACGGCGAGATGGCCGATCTGACGATCAATTGTGTGGACATCCCCAATACCGAGATGGCCTCGATTCTCGCGACCAAGGACGACGGTACGGTGTACTTCTTCAGCATGGCGACCAGCTTCACGTCGGCCGCTCTGGGCGCCGAGGGCATCGGCGCCGACACGCTGATGATCATCGGCAACGGCTACACCAAGGACCATGCGGTGATCTCTCTCGAGGTCGTGCGCGAGAGCCCGGTCCTGATGGAGATCTTCAAGAGCGCCTACGCCACCGGCGCCGGCAACCCCGAGTCAGTCCGGCTGAAGGCCTCAGAGCGCTGAGACGCCGCCGCTCTGAGCGGCTGAGTAGAGCGCCGAGGGACGGGGGCCCAAGGGCCCCCGTCCCATTTCTTGTGTTTCACGTGAAACGGTCTTGCGAGGCAGAGCCTCGTCCCCGCAAGACGGCGCTTCACCGAAGCGACAGAGAGGGGCACCGTTTCACGTGAAACGGTGCCCCTCTCCACGTCACATCGCCGCCCGGATCACGAGCCGCGTCCGAGCGTCTCGCCTCAGTAGCTCGTGCCGCCGCCCATCATGCCGCCACCGGATCCCATCACCCCGTAGCCAGTGCCCTGCACATCAGACGTGGAGCCGTAGCCTCCACACGTACCGCCGCAGCCCCCGCCTCTCTGCCCGGTGCCCGGACCCGCACCCTGAGATGCCGTGACGCCGTACTTCTTGAAGAGGTCGCGCATCTCGTTCCGGTGCTCCTCGCGCAGCTTCTGCAGAGCCGCCTGAGCCTCCGCGCCGGACGGGTCCGAGCCGTATTGATCAGACCACGCCTGCATGTCCTGCTGATGCTCGACACGAAGCGCCTGCACGTCCTTCAACGCCTGCGGGTTGCTCATCGGCGCACCGCACGCGCCGCCATGAGCGCCGCTGCGCGCCGTCTGCTTCGTCGTGGCGCCATACGCGACCGCCACCATGGACAGGGCGATTGCCGCCACCACTGCCACCAGCAGGATCGTCTTCCAGTGTCTCCTCACGTGGCACTCCTCCCTCTCGGTTCTCCCTGACGTTCGATGCTCGAGCCCAGCTGGGCCGTACCACAGGGTTTCGAGGGCCATGCTACCCGCGCACTGTGAAGAACCTTTGAAGGCATGGGCTGCTACGATCGATGAGAGGGGTGGGACCCACGGGCTGCGGGAACACACCCCATGCCGTCAGCAATCCACTTTCTGGAGGTAGGCGTGACCCACGAAGACGTGCTCCGTGCTCTCTCGAATGTGAAAGACCCCGAACTGCAACGCGACGTCGTCGACCTCGGCATGGTACGAGACATCGTCATGGACGATCGCCGCATCGGCGCCACGATCGTTCTCACGACCGCAGGGTGCCCTCTGCGCAGTCAGATCCAGGCGGACGCCGAGCAGGCCCTGGCCGCCATAGCCGGTGGCCGGGCCGTCGAGGTGAAGCTCGACGCCATGTCGTGCGACGAGCGTGACGAACTGACCGGCACGCTGCGCCAGCGCAACCAGCTGGTCGAGTCGCTCTTCGGGCCCGGCTCCAACACACGCACGATCGCAATCGCCAGTGGCAAGGGCGGGGTCGGCAAGAGCACCGTCACCGTGAACCTCGCCACCGCGCTTGCTGCACAGGGTCACGCCGTCGCCCTCATCGACGCCGATGTGTACGGGCCGACCGTGCCTCTCATGATGGGACTCCCGGCCGTGCCGCCGGAGACCCACGAAGGCAAGATGGTGCCCCCGGAGGCCCATGGCGTGAAGGTCATCTCCATGGGCTTCTTCTTGCCGGACAACGAGCCAGTGGTCTGGCGCGGACCCATGCTCGGCCGCGCAATCGAGCAGTTCCTCGGCGATGTCCTCTGGGGCAGCCCCGACTACCTTCTCATCGACCTTCCCCCCGGCACGGGAGACATCGCCCTCACAGTCGCGCAGATGATCCCGGGAGCGGAGCTCATCATCGTGACCACGCCGCAAGAAGCCGCAGCCCGCACCGCGGCGAAGGCGGCGAAGATGGCCCAGATGACCAAGCAACGCGTGCTCGGCGTAGTCGAGAACATGGCCTACTACGTCTGCCCCGACTGCAACAGCCGGCACTACATCTTCGGTCGCGGCGGCGCCTTCGAGATCGCCCGCCTCATGGACACGCGCCTGCTCGGGCGCATCCCGCTCGACGAGACCACCCGCGAAGGCGGCGACCAGGGCACGCCCGCCGCCCTCGACCCTTCGTCGCCGGTCGGAGCCGCGTTCGCCGATATCGCCAAGATAGTCTCGGGCGAGGCGCCTGAACCCGCCGACGGATGACGGATCCGCTGTACTAATTACCTCGTCACCCAGCCTCTAGCGAAATATCCCATCCGCTGAGGCTTCTCATCACCGGTGATGCGTATGACAGTCGGTGAACAACGGGGCCTCCGGACCGAGAGCGCGATTGACCCGCCCTCGGTCGGAGAGGCCGCGTCCCGCCAAGTGGTGTACGAACATGACCGCAGGGTCATCCTCGCTTCGTGACGCCTCAGCCTGCGATCATCGCCACCTCCACGGTCGCCTCAGGGCTTGGCGGTGTCAGCGTCTTGGCGATCACCTCGAGGCTCATGTAGCGCCTGCCGGAGTCGGCCCACTCAACGCTCCTATGTCAAGAGGATGATGTCGGGAGCGCGTCCTCGGCCCAGAGGTGCAGTCGTCGGTAGACGAGGTTGGCAAGGTGTCGTTTGAGCGCTCGTCGCGCCTCGCGCGGCGTCTTCCCCTCGGCGAGCTTGCGCTCCAGGTACGCCCGGGCAGCGGGATCCCACTGCGCCTGAACGATGGCGATGCGGTGCAGAGCAGCGTTGACCTGACGGTTGCCGCCGCGGTGGAGGCGATGCCGACCCGCAGAGGCACCCGAGCCGCAGGGGATCGGCGCCACGCCCCCGTAGCGCGCGTAGGCCGCCCGGTCGCGGAAGCGGCGCACGTCGCCCGACTGGGCGATGAGCGTGGCGGTCACCTGGAGGCCGGCGCCGCAGACGTCCTCCAGGGGGTTGCCGTTCCGTGCCACGAGCTCGGCGAGCTGCTTGTCGAGGTCATGAACTACGCCGTCGAGACGTGCGATCTCCGCGGCGATCCGGTGCATGCAGGCTCTGCGCGCGGTCGTCGGCGTTCTCCTGCACTCGATCCGCCAAGTCGACCTGGCCGCGCGCTACGGAGGCGAGGAGCTCACCGTGATCCTCCTCGACACGCCCGGCGACGGGGCGACGGAGGTCGCCGAGCGCATCCGTCAGGGCGTGGCCGACCTCGACCGGGACGGGCCCAGCATGCGGATCACCGTCAGCATCGGCACCGCGGCGTTCCCTGAAGACGCCATACTGATGGAGGAGCTCGTCGACAAGGCCGACTGGGCCATGTACCTGGCCAAGCGCAAGGGCCGCGACAGGGTCGTGTCGTTTGCCCACGGCGTCGAGACCGAGGGCACACCGGACATGGCTTCGGGACCGGGAAGAGATGGCGGCCCGACGGATTGCGCAGGGCAGGCGCTCACGCCTGCTGCCATCATCCGATCCTCCTCAATCCTTGCGCCACCTCGGCGCAGACAGGATTCAGGTGAGGTTTGATGAGCTTTTGAGCGCCCGCTGACCCCTGCCCGAGAGCGCGACGCATGCGCGTAGGACGTGCAACCGGCGAAGGCTGGCTCCGCCTCGGCGACGCGGCGGCGGCGCTGGGCGTGAGCCTCAACACACTGAGCCGCTGGGGCGACGCCGGCAAGCTGACGGTCTACCGCAGTCCCGGCGGTCATCGGCGCTATCGACGTGCCGACGTCGAGGCGCTCCTGCATGCAGAGAGCGCGGCACAGGTCCAGCGCGGGGCCGCCCGTCCAGAGTACCCGGCTCCCTCGCCCTCGCCGACCTTCAGAGCCGACTCCTGACGCCCGCGAGCGTCATGCCGGATCACCGTTGCGGGCGACGGAGACGTCCTCGGGGTCACGGCGTTCACCCGGAGCGGCTTTGCGGGTCCCCGCCCGGAAGAGTCCGGTCCGGAGGCCCCAACCGGTCGCACGAGAGGTGCTGCGCACGGAGCGCAGGCTCGTCATCGGCGACCTCGCCACGACGACCCTGCTGGAGCGTGCGGACACGGAGGCTCTCCGCCGGCACGGCGACGTGGCCGTGCTTGCCGTGCCGGTCTCAGCTGCCGGCCGCAACCGTGCAGTGCTCGAGCTCGTGGAGACACGGGCGCCGCGCGCCTTCAGCGGCGTCAGCGTCACCTTCGCTGAATTCATGGCGCGCCAAGCTACTCGCCTGATCGCCGGAGACGAGGACCAGGACCAGTCGCCGCGGCGCGCACTCGACTTGCCGGGGGACGCTACGACCGCAGGGCAGGCGGCCGCGCTCGACGCCGAGCATCTCCTGGCCGTCCTCGCGGAGCGCCTCCGCCGCGAACT